>JARGOJ010001305.1 GCA_029210225.1 Planctomycetota bacterium | reverse complement strand
AAGGACGTCGCATAGTATGCACGCAAATCCGTGTTTTCAGGGTCTTCAAGAACCTGGCGTTGAAGGCTGGAGAGCAGACGATCCATGGCTCTATTATGTCGAAGTCACACGGACTTTTGTCAGTTTTGGAACAATCTAAGCCGAGAGCGCGTATATCTTTCTTTGTAGAGTAAGAAAATCCGTGGGGCTTTTGGGCTCTTTGAAGTAAAATCAAGCCAACTTGGATTCGCCCAATCGATCCAAACTCCCTCCTACGAAAATTGAATCTCACATGGAATCTCAGGAGTCCCAATGAGTCCACAGCAAAAAGCCGGGTTATGGGCTCTTTTTCTCATTCTTCTCTTTCCCTCCCTGAGCAACGCCCAGAACGAGAAAGAACGTCGCAAAGACTTTGCGCGCCTTAATCAATCGTCGTCCTTACTCTGGGACGCTCAAATCATCCATGCCTTCGGCCGTATCCAAAAGCCCGACATTCTCCCTCGCTTGTTAAGCGCCTACCTCAAACCCCCTGCCGCGCCCCAAAGACAACTGCGTTATCTCCTCGCCACCGAAATTGGCAATCACCAACGAGGCTCACTCAATGACAAACAATTGAAGGTCCTCTTAAGCTACCTTGGAACAACCACCACGAGCGACGCGACCATCTGGGGCAGCTACCATGGCTTCCGCGCCCTCACAACGCATCAAACGGGACCGAAGAAGCTCGAAGCCATAGTCCGCGAATCAAAGCGCCCCTACCTACGCGCCGCGGCCCTGGAAGCGCTGGGTCACTCTGGCTCAGGAAGCTGGATGCTCCAACTACCCACATGGATTAAAAGAGCCCGAGAAGCCCGCAGCAAAACTGAGAAGATCCTCTCTCTCGAAGCCTTAGCCTGGACCACCGCCCGCGTTGGTCACGACCACTTCGCCAAAGGCAAACGCAAAAAAGACGACGATATGACCTTTCAACAATTCAAAGATCGAGAGATGATACGCCTCGCCGTCGACGCCATCATTAATTGCCTCGACGACCTCTCACTCTTTCCAAGAACAAAACGCGAGATCAGCCTCGCCCTCCAACACTGCTTTGACTCCGACAAAGCTCACACCGATTCTGGCTCCTGGCATCGGCTCCTTCACCCCGAATCAACACGCAGAGAAGGCAGCACAGTCCAACGTATTCCAGTCCGATTTATGACCCTCGCCGGACTCGGTGATCGCTACCTCTTTCTCCTCGACGCCTCCGACTCCATGCTCACTCCCCTCACTGACAGTGAGAAACGCGCCTTGTTTAAGATCCTCCCGAAGAGCAAAGATAAAGACGGTAAGACTGTCGAACGCAGCAAGAAGAAAATGAAGCGCCGCGTCACCCGCTTTGACGCCGCCCGCCTACACCTCGCCAGCACTCTAAAATCAATGAATGAAAAACATGAGTTCGCCATTGTCCTCTTCGGTGATCAAGGCGAGCTCTTCACCCCCGGCTTCGTCAGCGCCAAAGCCACCAACGTAAAGAAGACCATCTCCTCCCTCTTCTCCATCCGCATTGGTGCCCCCAAAGAACTGCGCCCCGATGGCACGCTCAAGGGCAACACCAATCTCTACTCCGCATTTCAAATAGCCTTCAAAGTCGGCAGCACCGGCATTGTTGAAAGCCCCCAAAGCTCTGTTGAAAGTCGCCTCCTCTTCGAAGGCGCCGACACCATCTTCCTCCTCTCCGATGGCGCCCCCACAGAAGATGGCTTCAAAGGATCCACGCCCCCTATTAAGCGCAAAGCCGTCATCACTTATGGAGGCGGCGGCGGACGATATGACAAAGAAACCGGCAAATCCTCCGGCGGTGGAAACCCTCGCCCCATGGGCAAACTCCCACCCCCTGTCACAATCACTGAACCAATTAAACATGAGAGCGGCCCATACCTACAAGCCAGCTACCTCGTCGACGAAATCCGCCGATTGAATTTCACTCGACGCACAATCATTCACGTCGTCAATATTGGTGAAGCCCGAGATCAAATCTCCAGAGCCATCGCCAAAGCAGGACGCGGTCAATTCGTTCGAATTGGCGAGTGAATTTCAAGGTTTATAC
>JARGOJ010001304.1 GCA_029210225.1 Planctomycetota bacterium | reverse complement strand
TCTTCCCAAGCAATGAAGCCTCCGGCGAAGCCTTGAGTGCGGTTGTCGATGCCTTTGGAATCGAGCTTTATCACATGGGCCGCGTTGAAGAGGCGATAAATGAACACGGTCATTCCAAAGCTCGTCAGAACGATAAGAAAGACCAGCGGAGGAAAGGCGCCGATGTTGTGAACAAGGAAGGCAAAAGTCAGCAGGGCGAGGGTCGTAAAGAAAATACCGACCTTCAATAGAAAGCGCTTATCCCCGACGATCAACGGCCCACGGTGATCGTCGAGAGAATCCATGGAGGCGGAATCGGCAGACCCAACGAATTCTTTTCCCAGTGTTTTTTGAGGCGTTTCAGGGCTTGAGGCGTTCATTTTTCAGGGCTGTCTTGTAGTCGTTTGTGAAGTCGGGCGTTCTCAACGGCCAGCGCAATGGTGCCAGCAAGAGCGCAAAAGAACGGAAGCATGGCTTCTCGAAGCTCTCCCGTCAAGGCTTTCCCATCAGTATATAGCACACCAATGCACCGCCCTCGAACCATGAGCGGCGCTCCCATGACGGTCTTCAAATCCAGTTGAACGAAGGACTCGCTGATGGCGTCCGTCCCGCTCGAATTCACGACCATGCAGAGCGCTTCACCGCTGCGAAGAACTCGTTGGGGAACGCTCTGTGAGAATCGTTCATGAAGCTCAAGCGACTCTTTGTTCTTGTTCCGTGCGACGGTTGTGGTGAGCAAGTCGTTCTCGTCGGTGAGCATCAGCGCCCCCCGCTCAGCGTCAGTGGCTGCGATCACGCGATCAACCGCGGTTCGCAAGAGATCGTCAAGGTCCTCTCCCGCCGCGAGAGCGGCGATGGTCGCGAGCAAAATGTCGACGTGGTGATAATCGCTCGCGAAGTCGCCGGTCAGGATGCCCGCGAGCTTGTCGTGACGACGCGCCGACGAGCCAAGCTCTGGGACCCAACTCGTCACCTTGTTGCGTCCCTGCTTCTTAGCGAAGAGCAAAGCTTGATCAGCGCGCTTGAGCAGCTCTTGCTCGGTATTGGCATGGGTTGGGCATGCGCTCACCCCAATGCTCAGCGAGAGCGTAATCGCCGATCCATGATACGACTCTTGAAGAGCAGCCTTACGGAGCTTCTCAGCGACGATAGGGCCACCGTCACTGTCCGTGTCAGGGAGAACAATCGCGTAGGTGTCTCCTCCATAACGGAACAACAGATCCTTGTCTCTCAGCGCGGTCCTCAAGGTTGTGGCGATGTCACGAAGAATGCGATTGCCGATGCTGTGATTGTAATCCTCGTTGATCTCGCGGAAGCGATCAATATCGACAAGTAAGACGCAGAACGGCGATCGGGTCTTCTCGAAGTGACTGCGTTGCCTTGAAAGCTCCCTATTTAGCTGAGCCCTGGTAAAGCACTGCGTCAGAGAATCCGTGACCGCATCCCGAAGATAATCGTCACGCTGGAGAGCGGTCGTAGCGTGAGCGCCGAGAGCTTTGAAGAGCAGCTGTTCGTCTTCGCTAAGGGCCTCGTCAAGCTCCAGGACAATGGCTCCGAGGCGATCTTCTTCGAGTGATTGTGGAATGCGTCGGCGTTCTTCTTCCGGAGCACTTCCTCGCCCCTGAATCAACGGGCAGACCAAAAGCCAGCGCTCCGGCGACTTCGACTGGGGAAATTGACCACAAAAGACAGCGGAGCTCTCCAAAGACTTATCGAGGGCGAATCGCAGCGAGCGTTCTCGATCTTCTTTTCCCTCTCCCTTGCTCTCTTTCAACTCAAAGGCGCCTTCGGCGTTTCTCAGATAGAGGCCACCAAGGCGTGCAGTGAAAGCGTCCATAGCAGCTTCAAGGGTGGCTCGATAGAGAAGATTTCGATCATTGCCAAGTTCATGGAAGGCGCTACCTAGCTCGGCCAGGCGTCCAAGGGCACGCTTAAAACGTTCCGAAACTTGCGCGATTTCGACCGCTTTGGCCGACTCGTCCGGGGCGCTTTCCGTTTGGGCCCGAACGGTTCCCTTCCCCAGTATGATCTGATCCAGTTGACCGATAATTTCATGCATGGGATCTGATTGGCTCATCAATGACTC
>JARGOJ010001303.1 GCA_029210225.1 Planctomycetota bacterium | reverse complement strand
TGAAGTCCGGCCTTTCGCACCACATGCGAAGCAGATTTTCTCTTTAGGAGAAAGGTCAAGACGCTTGCCTTTTCTCCTGAATTCCAAGATTCTCTGCCTGTTCTTCATCGGCTCATTCCCCTCACGTTGGACCGAAGTTCAAAAGCCCTTAGACTCTCGCCGCTCTGTTTGGATCTCAAGATAAAATAGTTTCTCATTGAGCTCTGCCTGGGAATTGATTTCCCTTGGTTCAAAAACCAAGCGTCCAAGTTTTAGACTCTGGTTCCTGGCTCGGCGCTAGTGAGAGTTCGACGGTGTTCCCCTCTGGGTCTTTGACTGGAAAACTCCAATAGCCATTCCAATGCGGTCGCTCATAAAAGGCCGGGTCATCATAGAGGCTCAAGCGTTGAATCGCCCCATTGAATTCGGGTTCTGATAATTGAATGGACCAGCTCATTGAATTGGCCTCGCCCCCGTTCCAGCCCGGTTGACGCGCCCATCCTTCGGCTTTCCCATCCACGGAATGGCTATCGAATATCGTGAATTGAAGTCCATTGATATCGTAGGCGAGCGCCTCAGCTGGCGCGTAAAAGCTCTCTGAAAGCCCCACGGTTTCGCTGTAAAAGCGACGCATCGCTGACAGGTTCTCGCAGTAGAGATAGAGGAAGAACTTTTGTGTCATTAAATCCGCAATAAAAGGGTAATCTTACAGCTCTCCGGTGGCTTCCTGAAGTTCGAGCCAACGGTTTTCAATCTCATTCAACTTCTTAATCACCTTCAGGTGATCTTTATGAAGCTCGGCGGCTTTATAGGCTTCCGCAATATTCTCTAACTCGGCTTCAATATCGCGCTTCTTGCCCTCGTATTTTTCCATCTGGCGCTCAATCGATTTCAATTCTTTTCGAAGAGCATGTTTCCGGCGAGCCGCTTCTTTCTTCTTAGCTTTCTCTTCCGGAGTGACTGGCTTCTCCGCAGCCGTTTTGCCTTCCGCTCGAAGACCTTCGTCGACCGCTTTATTCACTCTGTAGAGGTAATCTTTGTATGGACCAGGAAAGTTCGTGACCCGGCCGTCTCTCACCTCGATGACAGAGGTCGCGACCTTATCCATAAAGTGACGATCGTGGCTGGTGAAGATCACTGTTCCCTGATAGCTCTTCATTGCGGCCATCAGCGCTTCGACAGTCTCAACATCTAAGTGGTTGCCAGGTTCGTCAAGGGCCAGCACCGAGTGTTTACTAAGAAGCAGGCCGGCCAAGCAGAGTCGAGCGCGCTCCCCACCGCTGAGGACCTTGACCTTCTTATTCACGTCATTGCCATGGAACAAGAAGCTTCCAGCGATGTCCATGATCACCTGAAGAGTGACCCCCGTCGTCGACGCGTTGGTTAAATATTCTTGAACCGTTAAATCGCTGGGAAGGCTGGTGTATACGTGCTGAGCATAAACTCCAATGTCGCAACCAAAGCCCCATTTAACATTGCCATCAATGACATCGAGGGAATTGGTAATCGTGCGGAGGAAGGTCGTCTTACCCTGACCGTTATCACCGACAATCACAACCCTCGCGCCATAATCCACTTCGACGCGAATGTCCTTGGCCACTTTATTCCCTGGATATCCAATCGCGAGGTTGTCGCAACGGAGCGCGGTGCCTTTTCGCTCTTCGACTTCCGGAACTCGAATCACGGCTTTCCGCTCTGAGTTCACCAAGGTCTTCGTTTGAAGTCGGGCAAGCTGCTTCTCTTTGTTCTTCGCTTGAGTCGCGGTGTTTGCTCCGGCTTTATTCTTGGCGATAAAACGCTCGAGCTGCTTACGCTTCGCCATAATCGCGGCATTCGAACGTTCGTCATGCTCGCGCATTTCAATTTGATAAGTAAGAAACGAGTCAATATCGCCAGGGTAAGTCGTTAACTTCCCCCGAGACAATTCCATAGTGTGATCGCAAGTAGCTTTTAGAAACGCACGATCGTGAGACACAATTAGATAGGCGCCGCGAAAGTCTTTCAGGAAGTGCTCTAGGAGCAACTGAGTCCGAAGGTCCAAGAAGTTTGTAGGCTCATCGAGGAGAAGGAAATTGGGGTCGTGGAGTAGCAG
>JARGOJ010000212.1 GCA_029210225.1 Planctomycetota bacterium | reverse complement strand
CGGAGTGCTCGTTGATACACTACTCTCGGGTTCGCGGGGCATTCGAATGGGAGAGCTACCGCGACTCTCAGGACCGACGAGGATCCCCTCAGCGCTCGCGAAGCCCTTCCAAATTCGATCGAAGACCTTGATGCCCTGGCCCATAATCCTTGGTCCAGCGCCGGGAAGGAGCTTCCTAAGATCGACCGCGACGTGGCCTCTAGGATAAGTCGAGGTCAGGGATTTCTTATCGGAGACCTTGCCTTTCAAGAAATCGGGGATGCGTTGGGCTGGCACTTCGTAACTCGTGCCCATTTCGTAGGCTAACTTCTCAACCTTTTGTTGAGCCCAAATTCCTGCCAGGGGATGCTCGGAGTCGAGATCCCGCGCATGCAGAGTGTAGACTAAGCCCGAGTTAGCCCACCCAGAGTCCCGTCGGTGACGGCTCATGCCGTTGGTGCACATATAGCCCTCGTCGCTCACAGAGGGCACGATATAGCCTCCTGGACACATACAAAAAGAGAAGACCTCCTTGCGCCCCTCAGTACGGCTCGTTTTCAAAGCATACTCAGCGGTTGGCAGGCCTAAGCTCGTGCCCACCGCGCCATAACGAAATGCATCCACAGAGTCTTGAGGATGTTCAACGCGAAGCCCTAATTGGAAGGGTTTGAACTCTAGGTCAACCCCGATCTTATGTAACATCTCATAAGTATCCCGAGCGCTGTGACCAATGCCCAGGAGCACAAGCTCAGCGGCGATCTCTTCGCCTCCTTGCAACCTGACACCCTTAGTTTGACCGTCTTTGTCGAGAAGCAGCTCATCCACCTGGGACTCAAAGCGAAACTCTGTTCCTGCCTTTTCTAGTCGCTTTCTCAGATGGACGAGGACGGCGCGAAGGCGGTCGGTGCCGATGTGAGCTTTGGACATGAAGAGAATTTCTGGGGGCGCGGTGCACTCGACCATCAGCTCTAGCAGCTTTTGCTTAATGGGGCTTCGCGTTCGGCAGGTGAGCTTGCCATCCGAGAAGGTCCCCGCGCCTCCTTCTCCAAAGAGAACATTGCTCTGAGGCAAAAAAGGGCCACCTTTTTCGAAGCTCCGGACATCACGGATGCGTTGTTCAACCTTCCGACCTCGCTCAAGAACAATGGGTTTGAAGCCGTATTGAGAGAGGAGCCAAGCGGCGAAGAGTCCTGCGGGGCCGGTTCCAACGATCACCGGAGGGTGATTGAGCGGTTTTTCACCTGGAGTGATACCTCGTAGCACCGCGTGATCTCGGCTGCCTTCTTTTTGGATCGGAGGCACGATCGCTTTACCCGATTTAAGAGCGAAGGCGGCGGTTTTAGGGTCTTTGAAGATGACCTGGGCGCGCATTCGATAGCAAAATTTTCGGTGTCGGGCGTCGAGGGATCGGCGGAGAAGGCGGATGTCCTGCATGGAGGACGTGGGGAGGTCGAGCCATCGTGAAACGACGCGTTCGAGACCCCCATCTTGTTCGTAATCAACGCTTGCGGTGATGTCGGGGACGATGATGAGGCGATTTTCTTGGCTCATAGGATATCCATGGGACCGCGAGAGATGCGGTAAGCATGTTGAAGCGTGGCGTCAAATGAAAGAGGGCGAGATCCCGGTATACCGGAACCTCGCCCTCTTTGAAAGAAACGGAATCAAAGTTGAGAATTACTTCTTCTCTTCTTCTTTCTTTTCTTCCTCTTTAGGAGCGTCGCCGTCTTTGGCTTTCTCCTCGTCTTTTTTAGGCTCTTCGTCTTTTTTAGGCTCTTCGTCTTTCTTCTCTTCGTCCTTAGCTTCTTCATCCTTTGGAGGATCCTTAGCGACAGGAGCCGTTGAGCCCCAACCGCTGCGGGCGCCACGTTTGATGAGAGTTTTAAGTTCAGAGAGAGACATGAAGCCATCTGGCGAACGTTGCTTACTGCGATCGTGGTAGATATGACACTCCACACAGTTGGCGCGGGCTCCACCTTCAGGCTTGTGGCACTCCATGCAAATACCAATCTTTGGAAGAAGGATATCTGTGGTCTTGCTGCTGATGCCTTTGTAGAGGTCCTTGTCCGTCATGTTGGGGAACTTCTCTAAGATTGTTGGATCTGCTTTGAAAGCGGCCATGTCTTCTTTTGTGGGTTGTCCATAAAGAGCCTTAGCGCGCTTCTTCAGCTCATCAAGCTCATGTTTTTCAGGATCTTTGCCGTCGGCAATGTCCTTCTCTTTGAGCTTGATTGTTTTCCAGTCGATGAAGCGTGTTTCCGTCTCAGTCATGTGACAAGAAACACAGCTTGTAACTCGGTGAGCGGCGTGATCGAACTCGCTGTGCTGCAACCACCGCTCTGGAATGCTGGGAGGCACGATCTCTGCTTTCGAGTAGTTCTTGTATTCCTTGCGGCTACTAAGGTCATTCAGAGGCAGGTCCTTTGATTCAAAGCCCATCTCGAAGGGTTTGAAATCGTTGTCTTTGTCGTTGTGACAGAGAGTGCATGAATTCAACTGATAGAGTTTGCTCTCGATTTGAACAAGCTGATCCGTCACAAAGGAGTCGATGGGAAGCTCTGTGTATTTTTGGAGGTAGAACTTCTTTGCCTTTGGTTTCTTCTTTTTCTTCTTTTTCTTCTTCTTACTACTGCTGGCAGAGGCAAGGCTTGGAAGCTCGATCTTACGATCTTTCTTCGTGAAGCCCAGTTTTTTGGAGTAAGGGCGGGCAACACGCAGCAGAATCTCACGAAGGTAACCGCGAATGTAAGCGAATTCTTCGTGAGGAACTTCGATCACAACTTTGTTGCCGGCGCGGTTAAAGACGCGAGCCAAGTTGGGAACGTCTTTGAAGAGTTCTCCAACAGTCTTCACAGTCTTTTTGTCGGCTTCGATAGCTTCCTTGGTCCGCAAAACAGCAGGGATCTCCGGGAAAGCTTTGCGAATTTCGGCGATAGCCGCGACGAGCTGGGCTTTGTCTTCAGCGCTAAGTGCCTTCTCCTTCATGTATCCGTCGATTTCCAGAAGAGTCAGCTCGTTTTCGAGGCGACCGAGCTTCCGACCATCAATTGGTGTTTGAGGAAGAAGAGGAGCGAGACCTTCGTTGCTAGGCATGGCGTGGCAATCACGGCAGTGCTTCTCGAAGTTAATCGCTTCCATATAGGTTCCGGCTTTATCCATTTCATGGCAATCCACGCAGCGGATGGGGCGGGTTTGGGGAGCACTTAAAGGATCGTAGGTGATCTCTTCAACCATGCTGGCTGGGAAGTCTTTAGACTCACCGCGAGTTTGGATGAAGTAGCTGCCAGCTTTGTTTTTGACGACAAAACCTTTGAGGGTTTTGTAGGGCGCTTTGACCTTGTATTGAGGTTTGCGCCAGTCGCGAACGGTGATGGCTTGGGTCATGTGCATCATGTGATTGAGGCGGATGCGACTTTCGTCCTTCTTGCGTGCAGCGCCCTTTTCGAGGGCGGCTTCAAGCATGAGACGAACTTCGGGGTGACCCTCTTCGACTCCGTTGTCCGAGCCGTCAGCCTCTTTGAGAACTCCTTTATCGGGAACAAAGCTCACGATTTTGGGATCAAAGCGGCTTGCCGGAACGGCTTCGAGAGGCTTGCCTTGTTTTAGATCTTCATGGCACATGGTGCAGTGACGATCGGTGATGTAGGCGAGAGCATAGGAGCCGCCGTGCTCAACGTGGCAGGCGGCGCAATCGACTTCCAATTGCATTTCAGGATGGTGTTCTGGACCATCATGGCAATCGATACATGCTTGATCTTGGACTTTTGTGAAAGCGGTCGTGTGACATTTCGCGCAGTCGTTCTCGAAGAACGCATGGCGACTTGAAACGGGACCACTGGAATAAAGAGCCTCATCACCGGTTTGATGACTAAAACCGATCCATGCGAGGGCAATGATGGGCAATGACCACGTCAGAAAACGGTCCCATTTACGGAACGTATGTTTTTTCTTGTGGTAAGGCTTGTCAATGCGCAGAGCTCTTGACTTGGTATCTCCTGGGCGTGCCACGTATGGAACTCCTTCTCAATAATAAAGAGCCGCGACGGCGTGGACAACACTCAGGACCATCATAGCCCATGAGATCGGTCCGTGAACTAAAAGCCAATAATGCAACCACTTATGAATTCGTTGTTGCAACACAAGTTGACGGTGTTCGGCACAGATAATTTCTATGTCGTTCACAGCGTCGTGAATCGATGGAGGAGTCAGGTTGCGAACTCGGGCGAAGGCAGACAGAGCCTTCACTTCGCGACGTAGTTCGGAGACAAGATTCCCGGTTAGGTAAGGTTGGACTTCGTTGAGATAGAAGTCGCGAAGTGGAATACTTCCGTCCTCTGGCTCCAACTTGTCTTTCCTGGTTGGTAGACGAACCCCGCGCTCAGTGAACCATTCCGGCAGCTTCGCTGGATTTTTCACGACCTTTGGGGGTTTTTTGACGTCTTTTAGTTTCTCAATCTCGGCCATTTTCACCGGGTCGAGTCTGTCATCAGGCAACTGTCCACAAACACCCGCGATAATCCAGTCGGACTCCCAACGAAGTTGAGTGAGGACATGGTCGATTTTCTCAAAGACGGTTTCTTTTCGAACCCGAGTTTGAAGCATTTTCGGGAGAATATTTTGCAAAACGAGGCCGAAGACGCCGCTTCCTATGATGATGACAAAGAGCCACATCATGACCCAGGCGAGACTTCCTGTGGGCCCGAAATCGAAGCCACAATGGAGAAGAATCATGGGAAAGCTGAGCAATCCGAGCCATATATGCGCTCGCATCCAGGTTTGGGCTTTACCTATTCGCCAGGTCCGGACTTTTTTGCGAAGCCCGATCCCACCAGCGATAAAGATGAAGAATATCCCAATAATCCCGTAGGTAAGACCTGTCCAGCTATTCCCCGAGGGGCCGTTGAGCGCCGTCACGCGGTAAGGGATGTAGAAGCCTACCGAGACGGCGAGGATGAGGAGACTCGCGATGATCCAACGCCTATGTGTTCTATCAATGAGCATCGTGGTCGTTCACTTCCGAAATCAGGGGACCTTAAAAAAGGGTTCGTGTTGAGTTCTAAGAGATATTAAACAGAGCCATCGAAAACACCGCAAAGGGTGGAAAGCTTTTTTTCATGGGCTAGTTGATTAATACCAGCGTTTTGTTGTGTAATCGAGTTTAACTTTTGAATACTTGGTGGTCTGTCATCGTCACGGAATAGTAGCAGGAACAACAGACGAACATCAATAGAGGTCGGTCTATGAACTCCATCCCAAGAAAGATTATGTCCGCTGCCATTGGCGGTATCGGACTCGCTGCGTTGCTTACTTTTGCTGGGCAAGAGACAACGCTTTTAATCCCCAACGCTGATGCGCAGGGGAAAAAATGGAAGTACTTCGGTTCTTCAACATGCGGTGGTGGCTCGTGTCACGCCGCATCGAAGCCTGAAGCCAATCGTCCAGCAAACGAGTACACGACGTGGTCGAAAAAAGACAACCACGCCAAAGCCTTCAACAGACTCTTTGAAGAGGCTTCCACAGAGATGTGTGAAGAACTCGAAATCGAAGATGGCTCGAAAGATAAACGTTGCACCGTGTGTCACAGCACGGACGTACCGAAAGATCTTCAAGGCGATAAGTACAACAACGAAGACGGCGTGAGCTGCGATGGTTGCCACGGACCTGCCGAAGGCTGGTTCAAGCCCCATACAAAGCCTCACAAGTATGAGGACATGCTCAAACTCGGAATGTGGGACACACGGAACATCTGGCGTCGTACAGACGTTTGCGTGAAGTGTCACCTCCAAATTGAGCCTGAACTCGTTGACGCGGGTCACCCAGATCTCTCTTTTGAGATCTTTGCTCACTCTCGTCGCGAGCCTCCCCACTGGTATGAGCGTCAAACTTGGGACGGTGTCCGTGCCTGGTCTGTCGGTCAAGCCGTCTCTCTTCGTGAGGCGCTTCGTAAGATCTCCAAGCGTATTAAGGGCAAGAAAGAATTCGACACGACTGTGTTGGCGATCTATCAAGCTCAAAGCTATACGCTGGTCTTCAAGCACGGTGTGGCTGTCTTCGGTGGCGACGCTGAGAAGAAAGCCGTCAAAAGCCTCAACGCCATGTTCGCAGCCGCTCTCGACGCTGAGAAAATTGCTGACGGTGCAGCCATGGCGAAAGCTTGCGATGCCGCCGCTGATCTCATGGATAAGCTCGGTCAGAAGCTTGCGAAGTCCACGGACTTCGACGCAGCCAAAGTGAAAGCCATATACGCAGCCCTCGCTGCGGATAAAGCTCTCCTAGACCCTGATGGCATCGACGAGTTCGTCGCAGAACAAGCCGCTGGCGCGCTCTACGCTCTCTACAACTCCTCTAAGCAGGGCAAAGGCCCACGCAACAATGGAGATGTTGAGACACCAGGCGCAATCGGTAAGATCTTGGTTCGCCCAACTGTCTACAAGCCCGAGGATCTCTTCGATGACGAAGGAACATTCAAGGCTGGAGAATGGGTTAAGCGTTACAAAGCTGCTGGCGCTCTCGTCAAGTAAGCTTCTACAAACGTAGAATTCGTAAAAAGAAAAGCTGATTCATCTTCTCGATGAGTCAGCTTTTTCTATTTTTTCAGACTGAAATGAGCCTTTCCTGAAAAATTTGATCATTCTGGCAGTGACTTTTGCCACCCTCTTCGCCCATGCCGGGGAAAAACACCCAAGTGTCCCCTTAGTGCATATTTTCCAATGCCTATAGAGCAACACAAGACTCAGAAGAGTCGAGCATGCGCGAAAAATTTGGTTGTGAATATGGGGGCCGATGTGCTTGAGATTGAGACTAGGTCTCACTCTCACAGAGACGCTTCGCTTCGCTTAGGTAGTGAGCCAGGATTTCCTCGCCCGTCACGACCGGCTCATCGTTCTCGCCCAACTTGAGAGTCTTTCCCTCATCGTCGCTATTTCCATAGATCGAGCGAATGCCCTTGGTGAGCTGCGCGAGTTTTGCTCCGTTGAGCGTCTTCTCTTCCGATAAGATCTTCTGGGTAAAGCGCGAGTTATATTTTTGGGCCACGTGAAAGTAGTATTCCTGGCCTCCGGTCATGAATCCATAAACCGCAGCGGAGTCACATTCGAGATTGCCTTTGCGCTTCTCAATTTCACGGCAGAGATTCACTCCCTGAACGGCGAATTCGAAGAAGTTATCAGAGACATTCGCGGTGTCGACATCGGAGCCAAGGAGGATATTTTCAATGGTCTCCAGGTGCTCGTCACTCCGTGCCCATTCCTTGCGAGCTGACTTGAGTTGCTCCACCACCATGGGCGCAAGCGCCCCTACAGGGACGGTGTATTCGGACACTTCCTCAGTGAAAAGATTCAACATTTCAGAAGTGCTGGAGACGAAGTTGAAGGTTGTGCCGTAAATCATCAGGCGCATATTGTCTTTGTAGTAGTGAAAGACGCGCTGATCCTTCTCTGGATCAAAGCCAGCTTCTTCCAGAGAGGCGTCCAAGATCGTGAGGGCTTCAGCGACACTGGCGCGTTCGTTGGCTCCTACTCCAGAGGTTGGAGCCCCAGGCTCTTGCTGACGAAGGTCATGAAAGAGCGCAAAGAGCGCGAGGAGGATGCGTCGTTGAGGAGGAAAGTCGTCGACTCCGTAGGCTTCGCAGATGCGATCGATGCGTTCAAGGATGTCGAGGGCGTGTTGAGTGTTGTGATAGTAGAGGCAATCGTAACCGTGGAAGCCGGTCTTCGAAAGTTTGTCGCCAATGCCATAGCGTGTGGAGAACATGGCCACACCAATATTTATGGCAATTTCGGTCGCTTTGAGAAGCTTATCGAGGTTGAAGAGGCTGCCGTTGAAAAACAGGCGGACCCTCTCAACGACAGCGCGTTCGTTCTCGAGCCAATCTTCGAACTTGCGAATGGCCTCGGGGAACATCTCTTCGTTGAGTTTCCGAGCATCTTTATAGCTGAGTATGTCTCTCTTCGGCTCCATGCCGAATAAACCTCTCAAACTCTTCGGTTTGTATCTATCGCTGACCGCTGATGAACCAAGCTAATATAGCTTTCCTAAAGAGTCTCAACCAGTGCCCCGTGCGACTTCCACCCTTAGACTTTGTTTGCCTTCGAAGACAAACAAAGGGATTCCTGTCTTCGCGGGCTTTTTGTGTATCGAATGTAAAGTTCGTTTTCCCTTGGAAACACCCTTCATTTCCTCGCCCCCAGCCCCGATTCAGAGCCGGTTTATTCGTCTCTTACGAAGGCATCCTTGATCCATAAGATATCGGTTTTTTTTCCCTGTTTCAGGATGCCTAGCACATCAAAGCGTGCGAATTCTTCCTCAAGCTTATGTTTATAGAGGAAATGATCCGCGGCTTTTGCGAGTCGAACTTGTTTCGTGTTTGTGACGGCTTCAACAGGATGACCGAAGTAATCGCTCCGCCTCGTTTTGACTTCAAAGAAGACGATACAAGAGCCATCCCTGGCAATGAGATCCACTTCTCCTTCCCCGATGCTGTAACCCTGATCGAGGATGGTCAGTCCATGATCTTCAAGGAAAGCGCGAGCTTTCTCTTCGCCCCAGACTCCGAGCTCTTTGTTTCGGTTCATTCTTGCCTCTCATTTCTTCCAAGGGGGATAGCAAGAAGTGAACCAGGGCGGTAAAACGTCTATTTATGGGGTTTCAGAGGCCATTTTGTCGCAAGACGCAACAAAGTTGGCGCGTTTTGCGACAGTACAAGCAAGAAACTCGCATGATTGGATCAGGCGAGTTTACTTTACTTTGCATAAAGAAGGAAAAGAGCGCGAAGGATCAGGCTTTTTTGCCTTTGCCTTTTTTCTTCTTGCCCTTTTTCTTCGGAGCGGCTTTGCCTTCGGCTTCCAGGCGCTTTTTGCGCTCGGCCTTGGCTTTCTTGCCCCGCTTCTTCACTTTCTTTTCGGAGCTGCCTTTCTCTGCTTCTTGGCGCTTGCGGCGACCACCGATAAGTTCTTTCACTTTCAAGGCTTCTTTCCCAATCCGATCCCGGAGGTAGTAGAGCTTTGAACGGCGAGTTTTGCCGTAGCGAGTGATTTCAACTTTTTCGATATTTGGGCAGTGGAAAGGGAAGATCCGCTCGACACCAAGACCAGACACAATGCGGCGAACAGTAAATGTTCCGCGCACTCCGCGTCCGTGCTTAATACGAGTGATCAAACCGGAGAAGATCTGAACTCGGCGTTTTTCGCCTTCAACAATCCAGACGTGGACTTCGACCATATCTCCGACGTCGAAGTGGTCCATTCCGGTGTTCTTTGCGTTCTCTTTTTCGATGCTGGACATGAGCTGCATGGGAGCGCCTCCAAAACGGAGTTAAGATGAAGAGTTTGACGGCCTCGCGCCGAGTTCGTCTTCATCCTCTTTTTTAATGAGATCGGGTCTCCGATCTCGGGTTTTTAAAAGTCCCTGTTCACGTCGCCACTTTGCGATCCGGGCATGATTTCCGCTGAGTAAGACCTCAGGAATGTCCATGCCACGAAAGCTTCTCGGGCGAGTGTACTGGGGATAATCGAGTCCTCGATAGTCGTTGGAGAAGGAATCGGCGACGACACTTTCGGGGTCGCCAACGCTTCCGGGGATCAGTCGGGTGATTGCGTCTACTAAAACCATAGAGGCGACTTCACCACCCGAGAGAACATAATCTCCGAGACTGACTTCAAGGGGCTCGAGTCCGACCCGGATCCTTTCGTCAAAACCTTCGTAATGACCGCATAAGAAGAGGAGCCAGGGTTCTCTTGCTAATTGCTCAACAAGAGGTTGGGTAAGGGGTTGTCCTTGCGGACTGAGCATTATGCGTAACGGCTTCTCACCGTTTTGACTGTCGCCTTCGATATCCTCGACGGCTTTGAATATGGGCTCGCACATAAGAACCATGCCAGCCCCACCACCATATGGACGATCATCAACGGTTCCGCGACGATCATCCGCGTATTGGCGGAAGTTATTCAAGCGCACATCAAGCAGTCCTTTTTCCCGAGCAATCCTTGGAATTCCTGAGTTCAGGAAGCCCTCAAACATATCGGGGAACAAGGTCACAATATCAATGCGCGAAGCCAAAGCTCAACCCCATGACTTAGCTGACGACTATCCACCCGCACGCTTGGCAGCGCGAAGTTCAGCTTTACTGAGCTTCTTGGGTTGAACGATCGCTTTGCGAACTTGAGCTTCTTCACGCTTGCGAAGTTTCTCTTCCTTAGCCTTACGACGAGCTTGAAGCTCTTCAGGAGTGAGAACAGCCTTAACCTTCTTGCTACAGCCAGGAACTTCCACTCCTGTTTTGAGCAAGATGTCTTTGCAAGTGCTTGTTGGCTGAGCGCCGACTGAGAGCCAGTATTCAGCACGCTCTTTGTTGATGACGTATTTGCCCTCTTCTTCTTCGACATGGGGATCGTAGTAACCGAGCTCTTCAATAGCTCGGCCATCCCGACGTGTGCGAGAATCAAAGGCACAAATGCGGTAGAAAGCGAGATTCTTTCGACCTAATCTTTTTAAACGTATACGAACGGCCATTCTTGGCTCTCCTCTATAGTCAGCACCCAAATGGCGCTTTCACTTCTTACGATTCTTCTTGCGCTGCTTGCGCTTTTCCTTCTTCTTTTTCCGGTCGACCGCGGATACTTTCCTCGGTATACCTCCGCCGCCTTCAAACGGGTTGCCACCCATTCCTTGAAGCGCGGCCATTCCTCCGGGCATTTGCGACATCATCTTCTGGATTCCAGCACCCGAAAACATCGAGCCTAATCCACCAAGTTGAGCCATATTCGAAGTCATCTTCTTCATCATTTTGAACTGCTTGATGAGTGCATTGACTTCGGGGATCGACGTTCCGCTTCCTTTTGAGATGCGGCGACGTCGACTGCCGTTTAGGAGGTCGGGGTTCCGACGCTCCTGGAGGGTCATTGAGCTAATGATCGCTTTGATAGGCTTGAGCTCGTCACCGGAGAAATCGACTCCTTTGAGCATCGAGCCGATCCCCGGCATCATCCCAATCAACTTCTTGAGCGGGCCCATCTTTCCGATGGTCTCCAACTGTTCAAGAAAATCTTCAAAATTCCAGCGACCATCCATCAATCGTTTGGCGCTGGTTCCTGCCTTATCCTTGTCGCTGAATTGCTCGGCCTTTTTGACCAAACCCACGATATCACCCATGTTTAAGATTC
>JARGOJ010000211.1 GCA_029210225.1 Planctomycetota bacterium | reverse complement strand
GACAAGATCTTCAAGTCGATTGAAGGAGTCTTGAAGGACTTCACGGGTGAAGTTCACCGCTCCATCAGCTTCTTCAAAAGTCAGGCAGGCGACCTCAAGCCAAGCCGCATGCTACTTCTCGGTGACGGCGCGAAGCTTAAGAACATCCGTGGTTTCTTTGAGAAGGAGCTCGGCTTTAAAGTTCAGAAGTTCACGAAGCTTGAGCAGGACAAGTTCGTTGTTGGCGAGTCCGTCGACTTCGATGTGCTGAAGAAGCATATCCTCTCTTTCGGTGTGGCATTGGGGCTTGGAGTTCAGGGCGTCGGTCTTTCTACGACCAAGTTGAACTTGTTGCCTCAAGAAGACCAAATCGTTGGGGAGTTGAAGCGTAAGGTTCCTGCGGCTGCGGCGACCGCGCTGATTTGTTGGCTTGCCGTGATTATGTCGTTCTTTTATTGGTCTGGCAAAGTGGGGGCTCTGAACGAGACCGTCAAGAAGTCTGGTCAATACGCCAAGTTGCTCGATGCTGACAAGGCGGCCAAGGCGTCCATGAAGGTCGATGATATTGAGAAAGAGGCGAATCGCTATCGCACAATGCTTGACGGTCGCTTGTTGCCCCTGAACATTCTCAATCTCATCAATGAAATCATGCCTCAAAAGAACAGCACTATCCCGGCCTTGACTGAGGACGAAGAGGGCAAAACAGTCGCTGAGCGAATTGTTGCGTTGAAGGAACGACGGAACAAAAGCCTCGAAAAGAAGTTTTGGGTTCTCGACTTCAGCCTCAAGCCTGCGACAGAGAGCAGCGAAACAGGCGAGGGTGAAAATAAGGTAGTCACGGTCAAGGACGGCTATCTCGTGACCTTGGTTGTCGCGAGACGTTGGGCGAAGGGTGACCGAGTCGCTGTTCGTGGAATCGTCGAGAAAGAAGTCGTTGACGAGATCAAGAAGCGTTTTGCTGGTAAGCCTTTTTACATTCGCAAGCCAAGCATCAAACGCAAGCCCAATAAGCCTGATTTACGCTTGAAATCAGGTGAAGAGATCTACGCCCTTGATAAAGACATTAAGAGCAAAGATGGCGGAGAAGACTTCAAGTGTTTGATGTTCACGATTGAGTTCGAGCTCGGCTTCGAACCCATCAAACCCGCTCCGAAACCCGCCGATCCAAATGCTCAACCTAAGTAAGTAACCAAGGAGGTATAAGAATTATGGCACTCGATCCAAAACAGGTCCTTCTTGAGAACAAAGCGCTCACCATATGCTATGTCTTGGCATTGGCAGCGATCATTGTTCAATTTACGGTCGTCGGTCCCCTCGGCTCTGGAAAAGAAACAGACCGCAAGAACAAGCGTCTTATTAAGCAAGGCAAAGGGAAGTACTACCAAGACGTCGTCAGTGAAGTGAAGCGGATTGATCGCAATTTGAACACTCTTGTTGGACGCGTCAACAAGGCTGACTTGCTGACCACCGCCGACAAGGTCGTCTGGGACGAACACAAGAAGAATCTCACCAAGAATCTCGAAGGTTTGGCTGTCCCCTACCAAAAGCGAGACGAATATCTCGAGAGGTGGTTTGAAGGTCTCGACTTCAAGAAGATGGGTAGCAAAGACGGAACCGGAAGCGAACCCGATGCCGGAGGTTTTGAAGAAGAGTACAAGTCTCGCTTCACAAAGCTCCAAAAGAGCTTCCAGGACCTTGCAAGCACAGAAGGCGGCTCTATTCTCCAGCCGGCCGCGAAAACAGGGAGCACCCCCAAAAAAATGATGGAGACCCAGAAAATCTTCTGGTTCAAGCTCAGCCTCCTCGAAGCTATGAAGGAAGGCAAAGTCGTTAAGTTGGTATCAAAGATCCTCGTCTCACCGAAGCAAAACAAAATCGCTGAGGCGAAGGGCTACAAGGTCTTCGATTGTCGTTTCACAGTGAAGACTCAGTTCCGCAACATCCCCCTCTTAGTCAAGGCTATCTTGGCCTCGAAGCTCACTTTCAAAGTGACCGGTGTTGAGATTCGTCGTCCAGACTTCAAGCTCATTCAAACAAAGCCTAGCAATCTCAGCGTGAACGGCACCGCAGAACGAAAGTTCTTTGACAAGGGCGTTTACAAAGCCAGCTTCCCTGAGGGAACAACTGAGTTCAAAGGCTCCGAAGAAGAGTTGATTCCAGAACCAACGGTTTTCGTCGAGATCTTCGCCCAAGGCCTCGATTTCCTTCCCATCAAAAAAAAGGCCCCAGCACCAGCTGAATAAAGCGCGAAGCTTCTTTAAGACTTTCGCAGAGAACAGGAGATTAGAAATATGGATGCACAACAACTTCTGCTTCAGCACTTTGAAAAAGGTTTAGCTGGGGGCGCTTTGATTTGGTTGATTGCCGTTGGTGTCGGTTTTGGTAGCGACCCAAAAGGATTCGATACCAAGGATAAGCTCCAAGGGAACATCGAGAAGATCACCGCCTACACCACAGCCCACAAGGCCAAGCAGCCAACCGTTCCAGACTGGAAAGCTGACGTTGAGAAGAACCTTGACTCAGACAATATTCCGGAGAGCAAAGAGTTCCCTAGCTGGGCTCTCCACAACCGACCAAACATCGTGAAGGTCTTCGCCGGAGTCACTCCCGACGAGAAACCAAACCACGAAGCTCCGATCGATGTGAAAGCCGTCACCGAGCGCGGCAAGATCACCGTCAGCTGGAGTGAAAACGGCGACAACTCTCTTATCATTATTGATGAATACGAAGTCTTCCGACGCACAGGCAAATCTGGCAAGTGGGAGACGAAAGGCACGATCGACGGGCAGACCTTCACCTGGGACGACAGCGACGTCAACCCACGGCAAAACTACTATTACAAGGTCACGGCCCACGCGATCATTGATAGTGAGCATCCGGTCGTCAGCAAGGCTCAGACTCGCGGCTCTATGAAGAAGCTCGACAAAGACTTGAAGGATCGTACATCTGGAGTCACTGGTCCCCACAAGACTCCTCGCGATTTGATCGTGATTCCCAGCTTCGTCTATGAAGCAACGGAAGCCGAGCTTTTCGAGGACGTCGATGCGCCAAACAAGTGTGACTTAATCGTCTACAAATACGACCCAGACAACCCTAAAGGTTGGACAAGCCAACGCTACTACCGCGTCAAAGAGCGGGATGCTATTGGTAAGAAGAAGAAGGTCAAAGGCCGTATGCTCGACTTCTCTGCTGGAGTCTTGAAGAAAGCCAAACTCGTGAAGAGAGATCACCCCACGATTAAAGGCAAGAAGAAAGACTACTGTGTCATCACGGTGAAGTATAAAGACGGTACTGAAGAGACCTTCAACAACTTCGAAGTACAGAAAGAGCTTGAAGGAATCTGGGCTCCCAAGTGATGCCTCCCTCCTAGTTTCTCTCTGTCACAAGCAGGCCTGTCAACTTTCGAGTTGCCAGGCCTGTTCTCATTTTGGGACTCCAACCGCTCTTCGCCTCCAAAATCAAGCCTCCAAGAAATTCCGCAAAAAAGCTTCGAGGATGACCAGGAAGGGATCCAATAGAAACAGAACCATGACGAAATTGATGGAGCATCGATCCTCGACTGTAAAGGTCTAAGGTTCCGGCGATTTGATCACTCTTAGAAAACAGGAGACAACGATGAGTCCGAAGATGCGCTTTCTAAAGTATTTCGATAAGGCATTCCTGAGCTTGGCAGCGCTATGGTTAATCAGCGTGATGACGAGCTTTGCGACGGCCTCCGTATTCGATCCCAATGGTTTGAATGAGCGAATTGATCAGATAGCCAGCTACACCCGGGATCATAAGGCCAAGACTCCAGAGTTGCCCGATTGGGAGACTCCTGTTCGAGAAAACTTGGAGGCGAAACGGGTCCCAGGTGTCCGGGCGTTCCCTACTTGGGTGCTTCATAACCGTCCGAATCTGGTCTTCGAGTTCAACATTCCTCCTGATGATTGTCCCAAGCTTCCCTGGACGCCACCGAGCGATTTAACGGTCAAAGCAGGTCGCGAATCGATGCAACTCTCTTGGAAGATGGCGGAAATACCGGCCATCTTGATTGTTGATGAGATGACGCTTCTGCGGGCGAAACGATCCCAGGTATCGGATGAATCCTTGAAAAATAAGGCTTCAAGGGCGTCCCAGGTATTCAAAACCATCGCAAAGTTGAATGAGAACAGCACTCAATACACCGACAAGACCGTCAATCATCGCATTGAGTACATTTACAAGATTCAGGTCACAGTCAAGTTTGATGCGGAGCATCCTCGCTGCCCGAAAGATCGTCATATATCGGAAAATGATAGAAAAAAGGAGTCCCAGGTATCGAAGGGGACATTATTGCCGATAAAGTTCTTGGTTCCATTGATGATTCGTCTGCCTGGAAAGTTGGCGGATCTTGATGCAAAAAGCCGAGTGGACCTTCGCGTCTATCTCTATGATGCAAATTCTGAAAAGAAATGGATCTTTCGGGATTATTGGAACGTAGAGGAAGGTGAGCTTATTGGTTCGGTCATTAATAAGCGTGGACGGACTTTCGATTTTCGCATGGGGAAACTAGTAAAACCAACGATTATTGAGCGTCCCAACCCAAAAATTCCGGGCCATATGAAAAAGGTCTACAAGCTTGAAGTGTCATATCCGGACTCGACAGTTGAGAAATACAACAGTCGAACCGAGTTAAATCGTTTGAAGGCATCTTAAGAAGTCTGGGGAAACCCATCTTTTTTGGTAGTTCCTTCATTGGAGAGTTGTTAGGATACCGGCCCCGATTGTAAAGAGTGAAGATTCTCGGGGTCAGGGTTATAAAGCCCAGCTTCTCTAAGCGCGCGCAATGAGTAGCTTTTAACAAAGGCGAGAGTGAGTCGAGCAGACTTCAATACTGAGGCCATGCAAAGAAAATGAAGACTCGTCTTCGAGGTGCCAGCATGATATTTAGGTCCAAATACAAGGGTCCTGCATTCCTATCCGCCATGACCGCCGCAGTCTTGTTGGTCGGGTGTTCTAATACACCTGAGCGTCGAGAGCCATCTGCAGCGTCTAAGTCAGCCCGTAAGAATACGGTCGGTTCTGATGCAAAATCAGAAAAGACGGCTTCTACGGACAAGGCTAAGATGGATAAGAAGCTAGCCTCAAAAAACTCCGGTGCAAAAACACGGGGTACTCGTCCTGCCGGTCCACCGGATGACGTTCCTGGCGTTGGTCGGGGAACGGGTGGCAAAGGCCTTGAAGATCTTGCCCGTCTGGGCAGTCTTAAGGACCAAGAGCGGAAAGCTCTTGCCGAGCACTATTACAAAACAGGTAAAGGGCTCTTCGATCAACTTCGCTATCGCGACGCTGCGGCCAACTTGTCGATTGCTGTGCAAGCAGACAAGGAGAATGCTGAGGCTCGTAAGCTCTACGAGAAGACCCTCTGGATTCTCGGTGATCGCCGCGGCGAGACTTACGACATGGCGCGTGAGTTAGCGGATACGCGAATCGTTGCGATCAAGCAAGCTCAAATCGAAGTGGAGCGATTGTTCCGCGAAGGTGAGTTGCTCTCGTCTAAAGAGAAGTATAACTCTGCGATTGAGCGTTTTGAACGAGTTTTGGAAGCCATTCGTTGGTTCCCTTACAACATTGAGCGCGACAACCTTAAGAAGCGCGCTCAAGACTCTATCAAAGGCGCTCGGAAGTCACGGGATAAGCAAATTCGCCGTTTCCGTCAGTTAAAACAACAGGCTGCGATTGAAGCCGCGAAAGCGGAGAAGGCTCAAAGCCTTCGCTATATCAACGCTCGCCTCAAGGCTCTTTATCGCCGCGCCCTCGAAGCGTTCCGCAACGAGCGCTATAAGAAGGTCGAGCAGCTTTGCGACGAAATTCTTGACGCCCGTCCAACGGATCTTCAAGCTTCTCGTTTGCGCACCGCTGCGATTGAGCTTCGGCACCGTAAGCGTGAAAAAGACATCTTCTACGATAAGGTTGAGCACCTCCGCCGCCAAATCGAGTGGATCGACGAGTCTGCTGTTCCTTATCAGAGCATCTTCCGTTTCCCTGGAAAGTCGGAGTGGCTTGAGATCGCTAAGCGCGATATCGCTATCAAAGACTTCCTAAGAAAAGAAGATGACGTTGAAGCCGTTAAGATCAATCGTCGCCTCGCCTCTCAGCGCGTCGACTTGAACTTTGACTCAACACCCTTCACCGATTGCATCAACTTCTTGCGTGATATCACGGGTCTCAACTTCGTGATCGCCAACGCCGCCAACGATATTGTCAGCGGTGACAGCCTTGAAGTCAGCCTTCGCTTGAAGTCGATCAGCCTTAAGAATGCCCTTCAGTTGATCCTCTCTGTCAACCCAGATCTCGTTTACACGATCCGGGACGGCGTGATTGTGATCACAACTAAAGAAGGCAACAAAGCCGAGCTCTTCCTTGAGTTCTATGAAGTCTCCGACATTATCAACAAGGTCCCTGACTACCCAGCTCCTGAGCTTGGCCTCAAGCAAAGCGGCGGTGGTGGCGGTGGCGGCGGCGGCGGCGGTGGTGCCGGCGGTGTCCTCAACTTTGACGATGAAGAAGAAGGCGAAGGAACAGGTGTTGGAGTTGGAGCCGAGAAGCTTCTAGAGCTCGTCGAGAAGGTTGGTGGAGAATCAGAAGACGAAGGGTCTGCTGAGATCTCTGGCGGAATCTTGATTGTTCGTAAGCCAGCGGCCGTTCACAAGAAGATCATTCAATTGCTTGAAGCTCTTCGTAAGACAGTCGGAATCATGGTGACTGTTGAAGCCCGCTTCGTTGAGGTTCAAGACAACTTCCTTGAGCAAATTGGTGTTGATATCACTGGCCTTCCTCAAAATATCTTTGGTCCTCGTGGAACAGCGTTCGCGCCTTCTTCCGCAGGTTTCAACTTTATTGACGCCCAGGGTCAAACCAATGTTCGTGGAAACATGATCAACCTCTTGTCGAACACGATTGGAAACGGTTCTGGTAACCCATTCAATATCGTCTCTAGTGGTGGTGGTGCTTTCCAATACAACGTTTTGACAGATCAATTCCAGCTTGAAGCGATCCTTGAAGCCGTTAAAAAGAAGCAAAGAGCTCGCATGGTGAGTTCTCCTCGCGTCACCGTCTTCAACGGTCAGCGCGCTCACTTGCTCTCTATTAACCAACGCGCTTATATCCAAGACGTGGAAGTCAACCAGACCGGTGTTATTCCCGTTTTGAACCCCGTCATTGGTATTCTCAACACAGGATCGATCTTGGATGTTCGTCCAACTGTGAGCTACGACCGTAAGTATGTCATGCTTGAAGTGCGACCGACTCTCGCTCAGCAAACAGGAACAAGAAGCTCGATCGTGACCCTCGCTGGTGGTAACACCTCGATTCCTATTGAGCTCCCAACAATCGTCGTCCAGAAGATTCGTACCAGTGTGACTGTCCCCGACGGTGGAACAGTTCTCATTGGTGGTATGAAAGACCTTCAGTCCCAATACAACGAAACTTACGTTCCGATTCTTGGTCGCGTTCCAATGATTAAAAACCTCTTCCGTCGCCAAGGTTCGGCCGCTCTCAAACGAAGTGGAATTGTTTTGCTAAAAGCAAAAATCACCATTCTTAGAGAAGAAGAAAAGCGAAAGTTCGGAACCACAGATTGAGAATCCTAAACCATTCTCATTTCTCCTAGCCTTCATGAGTGTGTTCCACTCCTTTAGCTTGGGACCGAACAATTTCAATGCCCAAACGCGCAAGCGCTCTTAACCGCTCTTGCGCGTTTTGCATTGGTAATACGCTCTATTTTTTGACAAACTAGAGGCAAGCTTCGTGGAGAACAATGCCCACGACGTCTTTCAAAATCTCTAAAAAAGCCTTAAATTACTGTGATATAGCTTCGACGATCGATGCATTCTGCGAAGACTGAACGCTCTCGCGAACGCTTCCAGATTTTTGGAACTTGCATTTCTATAAGCGTGTTAACAAGTGATCACTCGTTCTATTTTTCTGTGGTCACCGCCACGCTGGGGGATATTCATGTTGCCAGCCAAGTACCGCCTCACCACCGTCTTGGGAGTCGCACTCCTGTTACAGCCAACTCTTGTCTTTGCTCAAGCCATGCTTGTCTACAAAAGAAAGGAAGGTCAGGAAAAAGCGATCACCCAACCCGCAAAGAGCATTCGCTCTGCAACCTACAAAGTTGTGAAATATAAATTGCAGGGAGGAGGAACTCAGGACGTTCCTGCGAATGAGCTTCAGGATGTCTATCCTGCCGACTCATATATCCAAACCGGCGTCCGGGAACTCAATAGCGGCAAAATAACAAGCGCCGTGAGAAGCCTTAAAAGAGCCGCGAACTCGAACAACGATAAAATCAAAGCGTTCGGCCAATACTTTTATGGCCTCGCTCTCCAACGGGCTGGAAAAGCTGGGGAAGCAATCAAGCAATATGAGGCCTTCCTTAAGACGTCCTCAAACCACTTCTATGCCCCTCACGCCACCTACAACGCTGGCGAGGTCTCTCGCCTGACGAAAAGCTATAGCTCAGCGGAGAAATACTACGGCCAGCTCAGCAAGTTCGGTGATGCCTGGAGTAAGAAGGGTTCCTACGGTAAAGCTGTAGCCCTTCTCGCCCAAGGAAAAGGCAAGGCAAACGCGGCCAAGAGCGCGTTTTCAAGCCTGACAGGCGCTGACGAACCCATCGGTAGCCTCGCTGAAGTTGGGGTCGCTCGCGCCCTCATTCTTTTGGGGCAAGACGCCGACGCGAAACGAAAAATCAAAAAGCTCACGAGTCGTGGAAGCAGCCCTGCCGCTATGGGTGGAGGCTATCTAGCCCTTGGTGAGATTGAAGCAAAGAGCTCAAAGTGGCGCCCTGCCCTCTTCGCTTTCATGCGCTCCGCGCTCCTTTACGGAGATCAGCCCAGCTTCTATGACGCCCGCAACGGCGCTGCTAAGGCTGCCCAAGGCCTGAAGGCAGGAAGTCTCGCAAGTCGTATCATGGGAGCTCCCGCTGGCTATTCATACACTGGTAAGGCACCCAATGCTGAGTTTGTCAAACAGCTCATGCGCTTCTCTGCTCAACTTGCTGGAGAGCATGCGAAGGGCCTGATCGCCTCCGCGAGTGGTGAGGAAAAGGCTGACTTGGAATTCCTTTTTGCGGACTCTCTCAAGTTCACAGGAAAGCAAGCTGAGTATCAGAAGTTGATGAGCGAGTTGCAGAAGAAGTATCCCAAGCACGCCCGTGCCAGCGACATTAAAGCTGATCTTCTCTTCACTGCAAAATCAGATCTTGCCCGCCGTTGGTCGGCAGCCAAAGACGAAACGGACAGCACGAAGCGCAAAGCCCTCGTCGACAAGATTCAGGCCGAATACAAAGAGGCTATGGCTGGCTTCAAGGAGCTCGCGGCGGGAGCTGTGAAGGAGTGTCAGCCCATTGAAGATATTGAAGACAAGACAAAATACGATCCAGGTAACGTCGCTAAGATGCGCCGTCGTGACACCATCGAGCTCAAGTATGCCGAGCTTGTCTATGACGCATCCAAAACCTACCCAAATGGCGACAGCGACCGGGCAGCCCTGCTCAACACGGCCTTTGAATTGATCGACAACTTCACTCTTGATCGCGGTGAGAACTTCAGTTTTGACTTGCTCGCAAACGCATACAAAACCAAGGGTTTGATTCTCCTCGACCAAGGCAAAGCGAAAGATGCCGTCGAAGAGTTTGAGAGCTTGAAAGAATACATCGCTCCTATTCAAGTCCGTGACAAGAAGATCATGGCTGAGGTGAAGAAGTTCCAGGACAGCATTCGGATTTCTGGATACCGTCTCTTCGCCAAAGCTTGTTCAAAGTCTGGTGACAATGAGAAGGCGATCGCAGCTTTTACTAAGCTTGAAGAGACCTTCCCCAACTACCAGAACACCCGCGAGGGTTTGCTTGCTATGTTCGAGCTCACCAAGTGTCTCGCTGGCGCTGGTCGCACGACGGAAGCTCTTGAGAAGATCTATCCGATTGTTGAAAATCCAAAGTCGATCGCCGTCAAAGGCATCTCTGCTGAAGCCCTCAAGATTGAAGCGTGTATTGCGCTTGCTGGAATCAGCGATGCAGCTGGTGGAGAGATCTTCCCTCCTGAGATTCAGTTCCAGGTTGGCTTTGGCTACAAGATCCGCGGCGACGACGAAGCGGCGATTGTTGGCTACAAGGGAGTGCTCACTTCCGCTGTCACTCAAGAAGAGCGCGCTAAATGGGTTCCTAAGGCCTGCCAGGAAATGGGCATCCTGCTCTATTACCAAAAACGCTACCTCGAAGCTGTTTTGGCTTACCGCGTCTTGTTCACTGAGTTCCCTCGTCACCCCAAGGCTAGCGATGCCATTAAGTTTGCTCGCACGGCTATGAACAAGGCTTTGGAAGTTTACTCTGAGAGCGAAGCGAAGCCTGGCCCTCTCATCGCTTTGAAGAAGAAGCTCGACCGCGCTCTTGTAAACATCGGTGGTGGCTTAGCTGGCGCGACTGTGATCTTGAAAGAGGCCTCAAAGCTTCAGATCGCTCGTAAATATGAGAGAGCTGCGCTCAAGTATCTTGAGGTACCAAAGACCTCTGAGGTCACTGATGAGAAGACTAAGAAGAAGAGCGTCATTCCCGTCCCCTTCTACCCCAACGCTGTTGCAAACGCTGGCTACTGCTACTTCAAAGCTGCAGAGCAGGCCAAAGACGATAAGCGAAAAGAGTTGATGGCACAGGCTGAAAAGAACCTCCAGACGGCCCTTTCTTCGGCGAAGAAACTGGATGACGACAAATCCTTGGCATTGGCTTCTTACTACCTCGGCGAGCTTTCAAACTTCAAAAAGCAATATGACAAGGCTGTTGAATATCTCCAGCCCTTCGATGACAAGTTCAAGAACATGAAGAACTTTAAGGTTCGGTCCAAGGGTCAGCAGATTACAGCTTTCCTTGCCTTGAACAAATCCTCTGAAGCGGAAGCACGTTACAAAGCTGTTTCCACAGATAAGAGCCTCACCGTCACCATCATGGCTCTCGACCTCGCCGATTGGTTTGCTCGCGCTGCTAGCAAAGAAATCTCAAAGGCCAGTCCTGACATGACAATGGTTCAAAGCTACCGATCGAAGGCTGCTGATTATGCTTCGGACTGGATTTCTCGCTCGAAGAAGCTCCGGCGTACGTCTCTTCTCTGGGCCGCCTCATTGATTATGGATGGTCAGCGTTATGCGAAGG
>JARGOJ010001302.1 GCA_029210225.1 Planctomycetota bacterium | reverse complement strand
CCTCCTTTTCAGAGCTCCGCGAAGGAGGCTGCGAGAGGCACTCACAGGAAACTGAAAAACCTCGGAATCACAAGCAAGGGTAAGGGTAAAGCGCCTTTAAACTTTGGTGGTCAAGCAAAGGAGCTTTGGTGTGAGGGGGGTGAGAGAAAGTTCGTTGAGACTATGATTCACGAGAGCAAGAATTACTCGAAGCAATGTCTGTGGTTCACCACGCTCATCTCGAAGAAGTCGAATCTAGGACCCCTTAAACAGCTGCTTTCCCAGATCAAAGTGGAAGAGCAGCGAGTCGTGGATATTTCCCACCGACAAAGACAAAGTCGCTTGGCCTGGACATTTTTAAGCCGAAGTGAACAAAGGGAATGGAGCCTTCGTTGGACAAAGTAAGCAAGTATTCGTTAGCATGACCCGCGAATGCCCCCCAATTGGAGGATAATAATGACCAAGTCATTCCTAACGTTGATCGCGCTCTTCCTCTCGTCCTCACTCGCTCTCGCCGCCCCCGATGACCGGGCTCTGACCAAGCAATTGGGGAGCAAGGACGCCAAGACCAGACGTGGGGCCCTCCAAACCATTATTAATCAGAAGGCTCAATCAAAGACAATTTTGAAGTCATTAAAGAAGGCGCTCAGAGACAGCGATAATCGCAACAAAGTCATGGCAGCGCAGGCTATGCTTCACTTTGGCGAGGAGGCGAAGCCGGCGATGTCGGCGGTGTCGTCGGCGCTGGATAAAGCGGACAAGATTAAGAATGGCAACTCAAGGGATGAATTCCAGGTCAAAGAAGACCTGAAAGTCGCCTGCCTGCAAGTGCTCATGAACTGCGGCACTAGCGCATCGGGAAAGCTCTCGAAGATTAAGAAGCTGGTCTCCGCCCCGCACCACAAGGTTCGCATCGCGGCCTTAAATGCCATGGGTTTCATTGGGAAGGGAAATCGTAAGGGGGCCTCGGCCATTGCTGGAGCCCTCGCGGACAAGCACCCTCAGGTTCGTGCCGCGGCGTGCTATGCGCTCATTCACACAGGGCCAGCCGCAAGCTCCGCGCTGAAGAAAGTAAGCGCCGTAGCCAAAGACACAAGCCAAACCCTGCCAGTGCGTCGGGCCGCCTTCTTGGCGATTGGCGCGATCTCCGATGGCAAGAGCGACAAGAGCGTCGCCCTGCTCATGGATCACGCACGGGATAAAGACCGGGCCATCGCGGGCAACGCCGTCATTTCTCTAGGTTGGATCGGACCAAAGGCAAAGAAAGCAGTCTCCATGCTCTTTGAGATGGGTAATCCAAAGGCCAATAACAATCGCTTGGCGAGAGCGAGCCTAGCCATGATTGATCCAGTGAAGGCGCGGCCTTGGACTCAAATCATCGTGGATGTATTGAAAGACTCTGTGGAGAACCGACACGACCGCGACGTTGTTGCATGGTCGGCGCGGGCCATTGGCTTTCTGGGTGAAGAGGCCAAGTCGCACTCCGCGGAGATGAAGCAATTCGCTGAATCATACAAGAACAATGGAGTCATGCTCAGCCAGCTCTGCGAAGGATTAGGAGCTATGGGCGTTCATGGCAAAGACATGGTCCCGTTTCTAGAGACTATGACAAAGCACAAAGAAGAGACGGTTAGAGACGCCGCTAAAACCAGCATCGAGACAATTAAGAAGGCCCTTGAGCCCGCGAAGAAGTAATCAGCGGATGGGAGAGTGCTCTTTGAAGCGCGCCTCCAGTTTTTGAACGACGCTCTTGTGGCCCTTTGGTGTCCAGTGCTTGCCAAACGCTTTAAATTGCTCGGCTTCAGACACATCAATAAATGAGATCTTCTCTTTCGTAAAGAAGTCCTTCAAGCCTTGATCTTTCGCTTGTAAGACTATTAAAAACGGCGTATTCCTATCCTTCAAGAATGATTGAAAAGCGCGGAGCAGGGCGTGGGACAATTCATAGCCTTTGGCGATTTCCTCCGAATATTGAGCCCGTCGACAGTAGTGGAAGCCAAGGCGGGCGAAGGCGCTCTTTCCGAGCAGCCAATTCTCACTGGCGAGGTAGTTAATTGACTTCGGGACGGGCGTTCCTCTTAATTGCAATCCCTGCT
>JARGOJ010000210.1 GCA_029210225.1 Planctomycetota bacterium | reverse complement strand
TGTCCTCGATAACGGCTTAAAAGTCCGGCTCATGGAAAAACGCGACCTCCCGCTAAGACCAACGACCCGCTCTTCCTGATGCCCCCAAAAGATGACGAGAATAAAGCCCTCGGGAACTTTGACGTCAGCTACGAAGAGCAATTCTCCGGCGGCACACGCTCCAGAGACCAAAGCGTCGTCCCCATCCTTGAGAAGAAGGCCATCTCCCTCAAAGCCGGGCAATCTATCGATATCAACGTGAAGATTCCCCTCATGCACCGTAAGAAGTCAAACAGCGCTCTTGGTGTTTACAACGTCTCCGGCTACCTGCGACCCTTTAAACTCATTCGTGGCAAGCAAGAGCTGCCCTACTTGATCCCCATCTTCGGAATCCGCATCCACGTCGTCGGCAAGAACGACATCGCCCTGATTCGCAACCCCCTTGGTTGCCTCAAAGACCAACTCGATGCCCTGGATGACATTCTCAAATATGCCGACGCCGCGAAACGCGGAAAGCGTTTTAAGCCCAAGTCTCAAAGCAGCGTCGACCGCCTCCTGAGAGCCACTTTCCTCACCGCGGTCCTCGCCGGCGAAACCGAGAAAGAAAAGACCTTCAAGCTCATCGAAGCTCAGCTCAAAATCGCTCCTTCCAAAATCTGCCTCATCCTCTGCTCCGCCCTCTCAAGCATCACTCGGGACCCCTTCCAATATTCGAAGGACGAGTGGCTCGAATGGTTCTCAAAGGATGGTTACAGAGCCTTCCTCCGCCCCAAAGAGAAGCTCCTTGAGTGGCCCACGGACAATCGCTAGGCTACTGAATGCAAGGATGAGAAAGCATTAGGGTGGTGAATCAGAGACCCTGCTCGACTCGTCAGCAAATGCAAAGAGGCGAACCGATTGGTCCGCCTCTGTGCGTTTGTGTTGTTGTTGGATTTAGGCCTTACAAAAGGTCTTTTATGATGGCATAGATTCCAATGATAGAAAGCCCCGCACCGCCCCAGATAAAGCTTTGAGCGCTGCTGCCCTTGGGGGCATCAATGACCTTCTTCTTACGCTTCGACTTCTTAGAAGCCGGCATTTTGACGGATTTGGCGTTCTTAAGCCAAAATCCAAAGAAGAGGCATGGTAAGCCGAACAACAATAAGGTGATTCCTGCCCACATCGTTCTCTATCCTTTTCGATTTGTTATCGAGCTTACTTGCCCCACTCCTTACCCCGAGGAAGATCATCGGGCCGCTTCTCAGAGACAGCCTCTCCCTCTTTGATAAGTTGCTCAATGCAAGTGTCTTTGATCACCAGTACTCCGTTATAGCAAGCTCCAAGCTTGTTCTGCAGGGGCACTTCCCGTTGAATTTGAAGAGCCAGTGTGAAGGACGGCATCTCCTGCTGAATAAACTTCAGGTTCACTGTGTTTGTCGTCACTTTATGCTTCATCAAGACGAGCGCCAGGACGCGGCCATCACCGAGATCTTTGGCCTTAACCAAAAGTCCCTCTTGGTTCTCATTTCCGTCGACAAAGAAGGGGAGGGACATCAGGTAGACGTCCTCTTGCTTCGTCGGAACACCACGCACCGAGTAAATCGGCACGGGCTGAGGAATACCTTTAAGTTCGGTTGGCTGGAGTCGGATCACGAGAGGCTTCTTCTCAGCGCGCTCATAGCAAGCCGGTGAGATAAAGACGTTTCCTCGGCCAGCCTTCGATTCCACACGCGAACTGAGGTTCACGTTGTCACCAATAACTGTGTATTCCATACGCTTTTCGGAACCGAGGTTACCAGCGATGAAGTTACCGGAGTTCAGGCCAATACCCATTTGAATGTCAGAGTGACCTTCGGCGTTGAGTTCAAGGTTGAAGAGCAACAAGGCGTTCTGCATTTCGACAGCCGCAGTAATAGCACTCAGGGCCTCTTCTTCGACCTCAACAGGCACACCCCAGACAGCCATAATCGCATCGCCACCGAACTTGTCGATGTAGCCGTTGTACTTGAAGATGATGTCCACCATGATCTTGAAGTAACGGTTGATCTTATTAATGACTTCCATGGGTCCCATGGAGTTGGACATCGCCGTGAAGCCAATAATATCCGAGAAGAAGACCGTCCCGACCTTCATATCTCCACCGGGCTTCAGGTCAATTTCTCCATTGACGACTTTATCTGCGAGGTCAGGAGAGAAGTAACGCTGAAGGTTGGTCCGGGCTTCGGCTTCTTTCTCGACGAGCTGAAATAGGCTCACGTTCTTAAGGAAGATCGCGGCTTGTCCGGCGATACCAGTGAGGAGCTTCAGGTCGTCTTCTGTGAAGCGAGCGCGGGGCTTACCATCAATCTGAATGACGCCGAGGGCCTCGTCTTGGAAGAGGAGAGGCACACACATGAGAGAGCTGAGTTGAAGGTTGATAATCGACATCTGGGCGCCGACATCCGAGGCCGCATCTTCAGTAAGAATCGATTGCTTGCCCCCGAACACCTTCTTAAGAATAGTTCGCGAGACAGGGATTTCGTCGGGTTGTTTGCCATCCCATTGAGCGACGATCGCAGGAACCAGGGTCGTGACATCGTCCCCGACCATGATGAGCCCGCGATTGGTTTGAGGGAAGGCTTGGAAGAGCAGCTCCATGATCTTCTTGAACAGCTCTGCGGTATCGGAGACAGAGCCCAAGGCATCGGAGACTTCATAGGTAATTCGGAGGCGTTTCTGCAGAGATTTAATGGCTTCATCAGCGCCTTTTGACTTATCAACGCTGACGTCGGTCATAATCATGCCGGCCAGAAGAGTTGCGTCGAAGTCCTCGTCGTCGTCGTCGTCTTCCTCTCGCATAACAATGCCGCCACCGACTTCGGGGCCGCTGATTGTTTCTGTGTTATCGGGGTTGAATTCAGGCGGAGCCATGATGGGAGGAGCGGAATCGGCGTGGAATTGCAGCTGAATACCGCCGACAATGATCATGTCACGGTCAGAGAGCACGAGCTTGGTAATTCGCACATTGTTGACATAGGTTCCATTCGCGGAATTCAAATCGGCGAGGATGGTATCAGTGCCCTCGCAAGTGAACTGGAAGTGGCGCCTGGATACACCGGGTGCAAAGATTTGAATCTCGCTCCCAGGGTCTCTACCTGCGACTTCACCCCCGTTGATTTCAACGGTTTGATTTCGATTTGGTCCGTTTAAGATCCTGATCCTGCCCATAACACGCTCGAAATTCTAAAACCGAGGAAAGTGAAGCCAAATGGAAGGCCTGAAGGCTTGTTCTGAGTATAGCACAGCCAAAAAACCACTAGAAGGACACCCCTGCTCTAAGCTCAGAAAAAATGCGCGGGGTCCACAGCCTGCCAAGCTTAGACGCGAGACAAGTCGCTGATAGCACGTAATAATAGGAGCGCGAAAGTGTCCAAAACTCCTTCGTGGGCAAGAATTTGATTTCGCCCAACTTGGAAATTTGTGAAAAGAGGTTGAGGTCGGGACGCCGGTTTTGCCGTTGTCTCGATGTTTGCATGAATTCTTGGACTTCGTCCTAAACCGAGCGCAGTGAGCAGGGCTCTGTGGAGTTCTTTTCGGGTTGGCTCCAGGTATTGCAAGGCGATGCGGAACTTATCCAAGCGCAGCCCCCAAAGATCCTCGAAGTCGCGATTCAACCTATGAAAGACCTGTTCATTTGTTTGCCCGGTGCCGTCACTTCGAGTGTCTGCAACGAATGCGAGGGCGTTCACCGATCGCAAGACCTTCCGTCTAAGAGTCACTTTTGATGCTGCGATGGGAATTGTTGTCACACGGATCGCACGCAAACGAAAGCGACTGGAGATAATTGGGGCATCCGGAAGTTCGAGGCGAAACTCATAGACCGTCTCGCTAGGCTTTTGAATTTCAAGAACCGGCGCGAGCTGACGTGAGCTCTCCTGGCTGTATTCAGTAAACTCCGTCCCATGCAATCCAGAGCCCGCGAGGCCTGTCACGGAGCATCCGAAAAAGTCGGCGAGGGCGAGCACGCTCATCAAAGCGCCAGCTCCCTCGATGCTCGCGAAGCCAATCTCCACTTCAACGTCGGTCAGCGCCCGAGGCTTTGTGTGGAACAGCGCGGAGAAGTTCATAAGGGAGGATCGACGGACCGGATAGGAATTGATAAAGCCTGTTAATCGACCGAGTTCAATGAGGCTTTCGAGGTCTTTCGTAGAGACGATGCGCTTGGCCAATCGCCGGCTGATCAGCTTGCGGGCATCATAGTACCGCCCGCATCGCTTCAACTCGCAGAGGAGTCGATCACGAATGAGTTCGTTCTCGGGATGACTCGCCATAGAACGCTCAAGCTTTAGAATGTGGCGGTCCAAGGCAGTAAACTCCTCGTATTAAGAGCCGAAGGCGGCTCAAGTTCATTTTCGTGTTCAACAAGGCTTACAGACTAAAGTCCCAATCTTCCTCTTCTTCTTCTGCAGGCTCGGCATAAATGACAACTCCAGCTGTGATGAGTTCAGCGAGGGACATGTAGGATAAATAGCGGCCGTCAGGGTGCGTTCGGATGATGTCCTCGGCGCTGCGCTTTCCGTCAATCCAATCCAGAACGTTCGCCGGAGCTGGGACAGCTTGTGCTTCGCGCTGGGCATCGAATTCGTCCCGCCAGGCGAGTGGTTTGTCCCTGTCAACGAGGCTGACTGTTTGCTTCCAGCGCTTCGCCGCTTGGAGGAAGCCTTGGAAGAACTCTTCTGCCTGAAGGATGAACTCTGCGTTTCGGTCGCCTTTTTCAAGGGCCGGAGGCAAGACGTTCTCAAGGAGCTGATAACGGGCCCCATTGAGAATCACAATTTCAGCGAAGTCACGAGCATAGAATCGGGTGGATAGCTCGGCGTCAACGTCGGCGTTTCCTGTACCTTTCTTGAAGGCGTCGGCGCGGTGAGGAACGCCTTTGATGAAGACACACTCTTTGGAGCGTCGACCATCGGTCACGCGAAGAACGCCGGTGCATTGATCTTCTTGGAGCGACCGAAGCACCTCCAAGAAGCCTTCTTCCGACTCCGGTACTTCGCCGCTTCGCTCTGTTGTTTCTTTGACCCGGACCGCTGAAACATCGACCTTGTGGAGGATGCCCTTCCCGAGCAGCTCAGCGATAAGCGCGACCGCGTGAAAGCGACGAGCCCCAGAGATTCTGAGGATGTCTTGGACTGTGTGGCGACCATCGATGAGCAGCTGAACTTCTTGGCTCCCCCGCTCTGTCACAGAGCGCATTTTTGAATCGTAAGACTCAAAGGCGACCACTAAGTCGTCGCTTGGCACAACCTCACGAATGTTTTCCCACTCGGTGATTCGGCGCACCGCTTCGAGCAGGAACATACCTGTGTTTAGAGAGTATTTCTTAACGCGATTGGAGACTTCAAAGAACTCCGGAGGAAGCTCGTCCCGAGTGAATTCGAAGCAGGCGCCATCCCAGAGGAACACGTCGTAAACGTCTTCTTTAATCTGCTCAGCGAGCTGGCCTTCAAGCTGATCTTCCGTGATCAAGCCTTGCTTAATAACCTCGGATTGGAAGGACCCTTGAAGATTAGAAACGAAGCCCACATCAAGAAGAAAGTCTTCGCCGTAGTCTTCCACTTCGAGGAGAAAGACGTTGCCGTTCTCGAAGTAAATTTCCTTCTCTCGGCCACCCTTATGGTCGTCGTTGCTATCGAGGAAAATACGCAAGGTTCCTGAGCGCTTGCTCATATGGAACGATTGAAGAACCTCCGCCAAGCTGAAAGAAGCAAGGTCTCCGGTGAGCTTTGCAGGAGTGCGCTCTTCCGAACCTTCGCCGTGACGTTCGAGGACCTTATCGCGACGTTCTTTGAAATACTGAACTTGAAGCCCAGAATCAATGGCTCCGGTGCAATAGGCGATCGCTTCCCGGACTAGGCTCTGGCCTAAGGCTTCGTCTAAATGCTTGCGATAGTCAGCCTCATCAAAAGCAACAACTCGGCCTCCTTGCTGCTGCTCGTAAAGATAAGAAAAGAAGACAAGCGGCTCTTTCCTGAGCAGCTTCATGATTTGTTCGAGGCTGCGGCGGCCGTCGAAGAGCTTCAAGTCGTCGACCGCCGTGGTGATCGACTTTTCTCCTTTTTGAGTGAGCTTGAAGAAAGCGCGAACGCTCGGAACGACCTGGGTGACACGCTCCCACTCTTTGACCCGACCCGTGATCTCTTCTTTGAGAGTCGCCTCAAGGTGCAGGGTTAGGTCTTTCACGTTCGGTGCGTGGTTGAAGCGCTTCCCTGTTTGGACTTGAACAAAAGGTAGCTTCCAAAAGACAAGGTCGAACATCTTATTGAGGGTCGCGGTCGCGAGGGCCCGTTGCCAGTCCGACTGCGAGAGCTTGCCGTTCGCGAAGAATAAGACCTCGTAACCCTGACCTGATTCCAAATGTTGATAACGGACTTCGTCGACCACTTCGGCGGTCAACTGCCCTTCCTTCTTAAGAATCTTAAGGGCTGTATCCGAAGCCTCTTTGTCGCCGCCGCGCCAAAACAACTTCCCTTGATGGAAGACCATTTGGAATTCTTTCTCGTCCTCGCGAGCAAAGAATTCACACTCAATATTTTGCCTGAAGAGCGAGAGCAACATGAGCAAGGCTCGACGCCCTTTGACATTCGCGCTGTATTTCCAACCGTCGGGGTTATCCCGGAAGCTCGGTGTTTGAAACAACATCCGGTCGAGGTGCCGTTGCCGAGCTTCGAATTCGTCGAGCTCTAGAGCGCATTCGTAGTATTTCAGGGCGCGCGGCAAATCCTCGATGAGCTTCTCACGAAAGCTGACTTCAAGCTGCCGTGGTGTAAATTGCGCGAGGTGGCCTTCGGAGATGAGGAAGGCGAGGAGTGATAGACCTTGGAATTGGGTCATGCCGAGCAGCGGCAATGTTTCTTCAAGGCTTCGCTCATTCTCAAAGAGAGAGGCTTCGTCCTCAGCCTGATTCAAGGCCTTTGCGACCTGCTTGGCGGCTTTCGGATTCTCTTGGTCGAGTCGGTAAAAGCACTTACGGGAGTGAATCGTTTTCTTAATGTGCGACCACTGGTCAAAGCGGCGAGCGGCTTCCATGAGGATGGAGCGGATGGGGAAGGCCGGCAAATCTGCGGTGCTGAAATTTTCTGGGAGGCCTCGTTCAAAATCGAAGAAGGCATCGTCTAAAACGAAGAGGTCGTATATCTCTTCTTCGAGTTGCGCCCTAAAAGCTGCGTTGAGGTCCTTCTCTTCGGCGTGTCCGAGCTCGATGAGGACGTCGCCAATGCGCTTCCCTGACATGTCTTGAACGATGAGGGCTTCATCAATTTTGTCCTGGGCGACAATACCTCTCTGTACGAGGATTTCCCCTAGACGTATCTCACCTTTACCCCGTTGATCGATGTAGATCACAGCGTCTTTTAGGCAAAGCACGCACAAACGGTCTTTGAAGGAGATTTTCAAAACCCCTGCATGACCGCTCTGACTCAGAAAATCAAGAAGCTGATCGAGGCTTAGTGCCCGAACGCTTCCTTTCAGCCCCATTGACTCACTCGATTAGTGTAAAACACCTCAGGACTATCCCTATAAATACTAGAATCTTGACCTGACAAAAAAGCCATCATAAACATAGCCTAAGTCTATTTCCCATCTCAAGATAGCATAGCGCACCAAGCCTAGGGATAACACCAAGAAAGAATCCTTGCAAGTCAAAGCCTCCAAGCCGCTTGCCCCTAATTTTTGTTTACACAGCCCTCTGATTTTCCCTCGAAGCAAGACGAATCAAGCAGCCGTCGACAAAACCGTCATACCCACCAAGCCAAGCTCTTCCTCAAAGGGTCATCTGACCGAAGACCTCAGCCGCAAAGTCAGGAAGAGAGCTTCGCCAATCCCTCTGGGTCTCATAAAGATTGAGCCGGAGACAGTCGGCTGTCCCGCGCTGTGTCTGCCTGGGATTAAATGATACCCTTCGATTATTCTGCTCTTGGTTCGTCAGCTTCTAAAGAAACTCGCTCCGCCATGGACCAAAACCCCAAACTCTTCGCCCTCAAATCAGAGCTTCCTTCACTCCTGACGGACCGCGAGGATACCTTCGCCTATCGCTATGACGCGTCGATTGATCGCGCCTGGCCCAAAGAATCAAGAAGAGTATGTCGCTGGCCTTCGGAGCATCCTCTCCGCCGGCTTCCCGATCACTTGCCGAGGCGCAGGCACCGGTCTCTCCGGCGGCTCCGTTCCCTCAGAGAACGCCATCGTTGTCGGCACAGCCCTCCTCAGAGACATACTCCAAGAAGACCTCCCCAATCGCTTAGCCCGAGTCGCTCCTGGAGTGATCAATCTCGCTCTCAGCCGCCACGTTGCTCACTCGAAGCTCTGCTACGCCCCCGACCCCAGCTCTCAGAGAACCTGCACCATCGGTGGAAACGTCGCCGAGAATTCCGGAGGACCCCATTGCTTGAAGTATGGAGTCACAGGCCATCATTTGTTGGGCGCCAGCATTCTCTTGCCGAAGAGCAAAGATAGGGTTTTGCTGGGAGGAGAGGCCTTGGATCCTCCGGGCTATGACTTGCTCTCTTTGCTCTGTGGCTCCGAGGGCACCCTGGCCCCATTGCTGGACTTGACTGTCAAACTCACTCCGGTCCAGCCAGAATCTCGGACGCTGCTCGCGGTGTTCAGCGAGATCTCCGCCGCCTGCGAAGCGGTCACCCAAATCCTCGAGTCCGGGGTCATTCCTGCGGCCCTTGAGATGATCGACCGCCTCACTATCAGCGCCGTTGAGCAAGTGATTCAAGCAGGATATCCAAGCGACGCGGACGCGGTTTTGCTCATTGAACTCGACGGCCTTGAAGAGTCCCTGGATGAGCAAGTTGAAACCATAAAGAAAGCCTGTGCTGGCCTCGCGACCAGCATTCGCTTGGCTCAAAGTGCTTCAGAGAGAGCGTTGCTCTGGCGCGGGCGAAAAGAGGCCGTCGGCGCCCTGGGGAAGTTGGCCCCGAACTATTACATCCAAGATGGCGTCTTGCCCCGTTCGAAGTTACCCGAGCTCTTCCCCAAAATAAAAGCCATCGGCGACAAGCACGGTTTACAAATCGCCAATGTCTTCCACGCCGGCGACGGCAACCTTCACCCAGTCATCCTCTTTGATCGCAAGAAAGAAGGACAGGTTCAGGCGGTCATCAAAGCTGGAACCGAAATCCTAAAGGCTTGCGTCGAAGCTGGGGGCACTATTACTGGGGAACATGGCATGGGTCTTGAGAAACGCCACGCCTTCGGTCTGCTCTTCACAAAAGCCGACTTGGCCCTCTTCGAAAAGATCAAGGCGGTCTTCGACCCAGACTCTCTTATGAATCCAGGCAAGATCGCCCCTGTCCCTGGAGCCTGTTTGGAAGGTGGTCGTAAAGCGAGAGTTTTCGATGTCAGCCATGACATTCCAAACCCTCTCCCCATGAAGACCCTGCTTGTCAGCGCCGAGGAGAGAGAGCTTCAGGACAGGATCGCCGTTGCCCGGGAGGCTCGCGGCAAGCTCCTTATCGGCGGCCATGGGAGCTGGCAAGGCTTGGACGCTCAGGGCGCTCAACTCTTACATTGCCCCGAATCCTTCAATGGAATCGTCGATTATTCTCCCAAAGACTTGGTGATCACGGTGGGTTGCGGGACAGCTCTCAAATCCCTCCGCCCGACCCTCGCTGAGCACAAGCAACTCCTTCCCCTGCTCATGCCCTTTGGGGATCAGGGGACGGTTGGCGGCTGCCTCGGGACCCGACCGGGGGGTGGGCATCGCAGGCCGGGTCATGGTTCCGCGAGGGAGCGCTTGATTGCGCTGCGCTTTATCTCCGGAACTGGGGAGCTTCACAAAAGCGGAACCCAGGTCGCTAAGAATGTCGCCGGCTATGATTTACCGCGTTTATTGCTTGGGTCTCGGGGGACCCTCGGGCTGAGCTTGGAGGCTAGCTTCCAAGTGATCCCTAAGCGCCCGGGAGAGTCTTTAAGGGTGACTGGGGCCGTCGCAAAAATTGAGGCGCTCTGTGAATGGTTGGTTCAGAGCCAGCGTCCGTGGGTTGGGCTGACGGTTCTCAACTGCGAGGCCAGCCAGCTTTTGTTTCCCGAGACCTCCGAGGACGGTTGGACCTTGATCGTCGGACTTGAAGACAGCGAGCGGGCTTGTAAGGCAGTGCTGGGCATGGTCAAAGACAGCCCCTATCTCCGAGAGTGTGAGCTTCAAAACTACCAGGGACCAGACCACGAGACCCTCTGGGAGACCCTCGATGCCATGCCAGGAACCGTACGGGAGTCGTTGCCTACTTGGCAGCGACTGCACACAACTGGGACCGAGTCTTTGGGGACGCTCATTCGAGGCGTTCCTCGGGGCACTCCAGCGACAACTCGTCGACTCTGCGGCATGGTCGACATGTATTTTCCAGCGACTCATGACCTTGGGCGAAAAGTCAGTTACTCTTCGGGTCGGTGGCTTCGTCAGCTCACCCCATGGCGTCCGGCCCTTGAGTGTAGCGGGCTGTCGCCGTCTCTAAGATCTCTGTTTAGAGACATCAAAGGGGTCTTTGACCCCGATTCCATCTTCCCTTCTCTGCTCGGTGAGGAAGACCATGTCTGAGACCTGTCCGGATGCTCTGAAGGTATTGGAGTCGGCTGTTGAGAGCTGTGTTGGTTGTGGATTCTGCTTAGAGGCTTGTCCTACTTACCTTGAGCTTGGAAATGAGGCGGATTCTCCCCGAGGGAGGATCGCCTTGGTTGATGCCCTCATGAACGAGCTCTTAGAGGTCACCCCCAAAGCCGTTCGTCACCTCGATCTTTGCCTCGGCTGCCGGGCCTGCGAGGCGGCCTGCCCGAGCGGGGTGCCTTATGGAGCGATCTTAGAGCAGAGCCGTGATTGGCTGCGCAAGCGCCCGGGTCGTCGCAAGACAGCGGGCGATCGAGTTCTTGAGTTCGCCTTGAGCTATGTCTTGCCCAAGCCCTGGGTCTTAAAGATCTTGACCCTCGGCCTCACCCTCTCCCACAAGCTTGGTCTGATCCGGCTCGCCAAGCGCCTTCCCTTGCCGAAGAGACTCAAGGATCTGCTCTCTCTGGCCCCCGAAGTCGATGGCCCCGCCTACAAAGCTAAAGATCGGCTCCCGAAGGGGGATTCTAAGGAGAAGAGCGCGCTGTTTTTGGGCTGCGTTCAGCGTCATTTATTCCCGGCTGTTCACGAGTCGACCGCGGCCTTGCTTCAAGCCT
>JARGOJ010000209.1 GCA_029210225.1 Planctomycetota bacterium | reverse complement strand
CTCTAAGCTCGCGAGGACCTTCAAGGTTTCGCCCCGCTCGAGGACTGTCACTTCCGCCTCAGTCGTGAGCCCAGCCCGATCTTTGACGAGCAGTTTTTGAGGCTTTCCATTGTTCGCCAACAGCTCAAAACGCCCTGTCTTAGGGTCGGGAGTGAGAGACTTTCCATCGACAGTGACAGAGACCTCCGTGAGGTCTTCAATATCTAACTCCACGCGACGCAGTTTAGCCAAGACAAAGATCGTCGCGCCGCTTCGCCCCTGAATCTCAAACTTCGGCGCGGTGTCATCGCGAATGATCAATTGCTCCTGAATGGAAGACTGATCCCCTTGATCAACCAAGCGGAGCAGATGAGTCCCGGGAGGAACCGGGAAGGTCTTATTGAACGGACCACTCAGATCTCTGGCGAGGATTTTTTGACCGAGGTAGAGGCTCGCGGAGCCTGAGGGCACAAGTCCAGAAACTTGTCCCTCGCTTCGGACGATGCTTTCGTCAAGCTTGAATGACACTGTTTTCGCTGGCGCAGCGGAATAGCCGATAGCAAGTCCTAGCACGAGTCCTAAGCCAGCGAATAGAGATGCGTAGGTGACGAAGTTTGAGGATCCAGCGTGACTCATGCTTGACCCGCCTCGTAGGCGATCGACGACCTCTCTCATGTTGGGGCGTTCATCGTGGTCAATTCTTTGACAATCGTCGGCGAGGTCGCTCAACCAGCGCGGTGTGTTCTTGTTGATTTTGAGGGGAGGAGGCGCAGGTTCTGTGAGTCGGGCGGCGTAGAGTTCAAGAGTTGAATGACCTTCAAACGGAGTTTCTCCCGTGAGGCCGAAGTAAATCGTTGTGCCAAGGCTCCAAACATCCGTGGGAGGGCCAAGCTCGCCATATTGCTCCTGGCAGAGTTGCTCGGGGCTCATGTAGGCAGGGGAACCAATGAATTCACCAGAGAGCGACAGGCTCTGTGAGATCTCAGCGGGGTTTGCACCCTGTCCCGATTGGGCTCTTTTGACAATTCCAAAGTCGACCAGGACGGGCCTTTGATCGAAGGCTGAAATGACAATGTTCGAAGGTTTGACGTCGCGGTGGATGAAACCCTGGTCGTGGCAGTAAGCAAGCGCGTCGCCAACATCGGCGAGGATATCAGCGAGCCACAAAGGATCGGGAGCTTCGCCTGTTGCCCGAACTTTCTTCTCCACGAAGTCTTGTAGGTTTTGACCTTCAATCAGATCCATGGCGATAAAGGGCTTGCCTTCCGAGATGCCATAATCAGTGATGCGAGGGATGTTTGGATGGGCCAGGGCCGAGAGGACCCGGGCTTCCCGATCAAAGCGATCTCGGGAGACCGCGTTTTCGCTGGAGAGCATCACTTTGAGGGCGACTTCTTTTCTCAAGAGCGAATCATAAGCGCGGTAGACAACGCCCATCCCTCCCTTATTGATTTCTCCTTTTATTTGGTAGCGCTGGAGGACACTGGAGTTGATAGCGGAGGTTGAGGAGGAATCGATACGTGTCGTCACGGCGCCTGCTATCTATCTTGGGAGTGTGATTCTAGAATAAGACTAAAACATCCAAATTGATTGAACAACAGTCTATTCGGGGTGTTTAGATGATTGATCCCCATTCGAACGCAGGTGTTCTCATGTCCTTAACAGTCAAATTGAGTCGCGTCGCAAGCAGCGTGGCAATCACAGTTTCCTTAGTGTTTTTCACGACGTCGAGCTTTGGCTGCATGTGGGACACGAACACGATTCGCGATGAGATGGATTTGGAGGACACACCGCTTTTCCACTTGATCACCGGGCAGTTTCCCGAGCACAGTCAAGCCTTTTACAGCGCTCAGGCAGCGAGGTCTTTGGCGCTGCTCGATGAGAAAGCCAACGACCTCGCCGCACGGGATGATTTGGGTGTGGCGTACACCAAGCTGGGCCAATTCAATAAAGCATTGGCGGTTTTTAAGGCCTTAGACGCTCTGAAACCCAATAGATATGAGACTCTCTCCAATTTCGGCGTGCTCTACAAGAAGATGGGACGCTTCACAAAGGCTCACGAGTACATTAAGCGGGCCCTGGCCCTCAAGCCCGGTGGTCATATGGGTCTTGGAGACTGGTATCTAAGAATGATTGGCTTTCGAATGCAAAGCGGTCAAAAAGACGGCCCCATAAGCGAGAACTTCCTCGGCTATGATTACGGCCAGCAGGAATGGGTCTGGGAGCTTGGAGACGAGCAGGAGCATGTCTTCTTGAGCAAGTTGAAAGCGATGATTCGCAATGACAGACACTTCCCTGATACCTACATAGTATTAGGAGACCTCCTAAACCACCGATCCAGGAAGAAAAACCTAGCGCTTTGGTGCTATGCAAGATCCTTGGAACTCGAACATCCTCGACCCCAAATCATCCACGCTCGCATCCGTGAGATTCACCAGCATTGGAAGGACGCGATCAAGAACACTTACACCGTCGGTAAATATGTCGAGGGTCTCGACGGAATGTTGCAGAACCTGAGGCTAGACCTTCGCGGCCGAGAGACTTGGCTAGGGCAATTCAAGGATGTCGAAGAAGAGTTCATAGAGCTCAAGCAAAGCCATAGCTTCCCGACGGTGGCTGAGCATCTTTTAAGAAAAAGGAAGATCGTCATCGCGCCCCCTGTGGCCTATGGGATTAAACGAAAGCTCTCTTTAACCGAGGATACAACAAAGCTCCGCAGGCTCGCCTTGCTTGTGATCGTCTTGCTGAGCCTGCTCTTCGCATATAAGGCGCAGCGGTCTTGGAGGCAAGAGGCGCTGTAGTGCGCGTCCAAGATTCGATGTCACAAAGAACGTACAAGCAGAGTGCCCATTCACGCCCGAGACAAGTCAGAACAATGCCAAATGCTCATTTACTGTTCCTGACAACAGAGAAAACCATAGGATTTAGCAAGAAAATCCCCGAAATGGCCCACTACAGGACTTCTGTTAAGCAGTGTCCACCGACCTCTCACTCATCGCTCACTATCCATTAATTCATATATCTTTGCAGAGGAAGCAAGAAAGAAAAAATTCCCTGGGTGTGGAAAGAAGCGTCCAATAATAGAACACCTTCGCGAAAAATCCCCCACATAGTGACTCGTCATCCTTATTTATAACTACAAGAATACATTACGAGAAAGGCCATAGATCACGTACAATCATGTCACGAAAGACAGATATGCAGTCAACGTTCTCCGCGCTGTTCCAAAACAGAGGAGTTGGAATTGAGACTTGCATAGACGGGTCCCTACCATGACTAGTACACGATTCAAGTCACTGAACAACATGTTCAAGAAGGTCTTGGAGTGCTTACCTGACGGACTCATCGTTGTTGACGAATCCTTAACTATTGTTTACGTCAACAAGACAGCTGAATGGCTCTTCGGCTACAAGCGCGAGCAGCTCCTCGATTCATCCGTGGAAATGTTGATTCCTGATCGCTTCCTCACAAATCACAGGGAGCATGTAAAGAAATACCTTAAAGATCCCCATGTTCGCGCCATGGGGGCCACAAATGACCTCTTTGCGAAGTATTCTGATGGTGCGGAGTTTCCCGTAGAAATCAGCCTCGGCCCCATTCATACTCACGCAGGCTTCTTCGTTTCGATGTCAGTAAGAGATGTTTCCGAGCGCGAAAAAGAGCGTGAAGAACTCGCCCGTGAACGTGGCTACGCACGCATTCTCCTTAACGAGCAAGAACAGCACTACGAAGCCTTGCTTCTTGGGTCGAGTCCCGCAGTCCGCATGCTTCGCTCCGAGGTTGAACGGCACTCTCAGCACAAAGAAAACATTCTCTTACTCGGCGAGCGAGGCTCAGGAGAAGAAGCCATGGCCCGATCGATCCATCGGCATAGCTCCCTCGCGGAACATCCTTTCCTAACCGTCGATGCCGGACTGCTTGGCACTCGTTACGGGACACCCCTTTTTAGTGACGAGAAGCCAGGAGCCATGGCGCTCGCTCAAGGAGGAACCGTCTTTATCACCCGCTTGGCCGAGATGCCTCCAGATCATCAAGTCCGCCTCATAAAATGCTTCAACAAAAAGACGAGCCCACCCCGAATCATCGCTGCATCTCGCTCTGATCTAAAAGACCTCGTTCAAAGAGAGAAGTTCTCAAAACCCCTTTACAAGCTACTTTCAGTCCATAAGGCCTATCTCCCAGGGATTCATCAACGCATCGAAGATATTCCAAAAATCATTGAGAGCCTCAGCCTACACATCGCGGCTCAAATGGGAAAACAGCTGAGCGGTATCGCCCCTGAAACGATAGATGCTCTGCAACAGTATGACTGGACCGGCAACTTTCTAGAACTAAAACGGGTCCTCAATCAAGCCATCGCTGAGAGCAACGAACCGATCCTCAAACCAGAGAGCCTCTCCCTCGACCAACAGACCTTTGGCGGATACATTCTCGAACGCAAGCTCGGGGCGGGTGGGATGGGCGAAGTTTGGTATGGACGCCACAAACTCCTCGCCCGCGAAGCCGCCATCAAACTCATTCAACGAGAGAGCATCGGCGGCACAATTCACCAAGAGAACAGCATCAAGCGCTTTGAAAGAGAGGCCAAAGCCACCGCCCAACTCGAATCCCAAAACACAATTCGCGTCTATGACTTTGGCTACACCGAAACCGGCGTCTTCTTCTATGTGATGGAGCTGCTCAAGGGGATGGACCTCTATGACATGGTCTCAAACTTCGGTCCGCTCCCCCCAGCTCGCGTGATTCATTTCCTTCGACAGGCCTGCCTGTCTTTGGAAGAAGCCCACAGTCAGGGATTCTTCCATAGAGATATTAAACCAGACAACCTCTACGCCTGCCGTCTTGGAGTCGAATACGACGTCCTCAAGGTCCTCGACTTCGGCCTTGTCCAAGCACACTCGACCAAACAGTCGAGATTGACGAACGCCGACTTCTTCGTTGGAACTCCTGCTTATGTGCCACCAGAATCGGTGATGCATTCTGAGTATCTCGCGAGCAGCGACCTCTATTCACTCGCTAGCACTGCCTACACACTACTCACCGGGCGGGAAGCCTTCGCAGGTGAAGCCAGCATGGCTGTCGTCATGAATCAATTGCATACCAAGCCCAAGCTCATCGCTCCTCAATCCCCCTACGATGTCCCCAAAGAGCTTGAGTCCCTTATTTTAAGATCCCTCTCCGTCGATCCAAATTTTCGCCCAGAGAGCGCAAAAGAAATGAGGACAATCATCGAGTCCATTCAATGCGAAGACAGCTGGACGCAGGACGATGCTCAGGCATGGTGGAACAAAAATTGTCCCAAAGAAAAAGGACCCCAAAGCCCTCCACCCAATGATCCCAGAAAAACAAGGGTGATCGAGTAAAGTTCAAATCCGGAAGCGATCCATCATGGTCGCTTCCGACCCCACCAGCGCCTCAATTTCACTACGTTCTTTCAAGATCCCCGGGCCAATAACAACCGGGCCATCCTCAGTGATATGAACGTCGTCCTCAATGCGAATGCCGCCAAAGTCAGTCATGCTCCGAGCCTTCTCAAAGTCGACGAAGTCCCCATAGCGCGCTTCCATTTTGGGATCGTTTAAATAGGCAGGAATGAAATAAATACCCGGCTCAATCGTGACAACAAAGCCCGCCTTCATCTCTCGATTCAGCCTTAAATATCGCCGCCCTAAGGAATCCGAATCACGAGTATAGCCGTCGCTGTAACCGACATAATCCTCCCCGACATCTTCCAGGTCATGGACATCCAATCCAATCATATGACCCACACCATGAGGAAAGAATAAGGCATGAGCATCCGCCGCCCAAATATCCTCGGTCGAGCCTTTAAGCAAGCCGAAGTCTTTGAGCCCCTCAATAATCTCAAGGGCCGCGACTTTATGGACCTCGCCATAAGCCCGCCCCACAACAGAGGCCGCGATTGCCGCCTTCTGAGAACGCAGCACGACATCATAGATCGCCCCTTGAGACTCAGTAAAGCGACCATTTACAGGCCAAGCCCGGGTGATATCCGTCGCATAGCCATTGCTAAGCTCCGCCCCCGCATCCAAGAGAAAGAGCTGCCCATCTTTCAATTCGCGATGGGGTTTACACGCATGCAAAACCTCGCCGCGACAAGTCGCGATGGGACCATAGGCTGGCAATGCCCCAGCCGATCGAAAGATAAACTCCACCGCCGCCTGAATCTCATGCTCAAACAAACCAGGGCGAGTCATAGCCATCGCTAGTTCATGAGCCTTAGCCGTGATTCTCATGGCCTCATCCATTTGTTGAATCTCGTCCGAGGTCTTCGGCAATCTAAGCGCCACGACCGCCCGAATCAGATCCTCAGAGGCCTTCACCCCGGCCCAATCATTCTCTTTAATGACATGAAGCGTCCGACCAGCGGCCTGGGCCTCCGTTAAGAATGGCTTCAATTGGCTGAGGCTTTGGACTTGGTCTGCTCCCGTAAGCTCCTGAAGCTCCTTGTGGGACGGTTCTTTGTCATGCCAAACCAAGTCGTCCGGACCCATTTCGTCGGCGAAGAGGATAAAGCGCCCTTCATCTAAATCGAGCACCACACCGCAGCCGGGAATCGTGACTCCAGAGAAGTACAAGACATGAGAACTCTGGCGAAAATCGGCCGAGAAAGTCCCATAATTCCGAACCGGCTCTTTTGCTCCAGGAAAGTAAACAAGGCCCCTCCCCAGCCTCTCTCGCAGCTTCTCCCGACGGGCTTGGGCCTGCTCTCGAGTCGTACTTCTAAGCATCATTGACGATGTCCTGTTTTGCATTGCGCTGGAACATTGATTCTTTCAATGTTCATTGTGAAAGGGTCTGACAATCTCTAGTCTCACAAAATTCTATCCCAAAACAACGGTCAGGGTCGTCCAAGATTCAATGAAGGCTTCACGCTGGCACTTTATCACTTTTTTCGCCGCCCATATTTCTCGTTCATCCCCTCACCATTCAGTATTTTTCCAAGGCACTTCTCAATTCTCGCAGCTCGGGTCTTCGACTGTTTCGCCCCGGAAAAATGGAGAATGTATCCTCGTTGCCGACCGGGCGTTAGCGCTTCAAAAGCGGACTTCAGCGTGGGGTCTTCAGCGAGCCTCGTTTCCAATTCTTCAGGCATAGGCTCGGGATTCTTTTTGAATTTGAATTTCAATCCCGCTCGCTCGACCTCAATCGCCTCGTGAATGGCGGCTTTGATATCGGCCTCCATCCCTTGCATCACGCCAAGATCTGTAAATCGAATCACGCGAGACGCCTGAGAGTTCGCCCCCGGTTTTTCCAAGAGTCCTTTGCTCTTGACCAACAGGACGCCCTTGAAAAAATTGATCGAGCAATAGTCTTTGAACGCGCTCACAATCAGAACATTGCCACCTTGAAATGTATAACAGGGCACTCCCCATTTGACTTCTTCAGTCAATTCACTTTGGAGAACGACCGCTCTCAACCACTCCAATTCAGCAGTCCAATGATGAACTTTACAATCTGGAGTGCTCCCCAATGGACAGCGTCCGCAACCCTCTTTGAGATAGTGATCGACACTTGTTCGATTCATAGATTTTGTATTCCTCGTTGGCCACAAGCTCTGATTAAATCAACGATTGCTGAAGACGCTCTCTATTCCCCATGGCGCCGTAGCTCATTCTTCGAGGACGCATTTCCTCAACCAAAGATCTCGAAGTTACTGCCATTGACAGCCCGAGCTTCAACTAGATAAAGAATGGACTGGGCTACCTCTTCCGGGCTCATTCCAGCGACTAAACCAGGGGCGACGTCTCGAAGCATCTTTGTATCCACCGAGCCAGGGCTGATAGCGTTGACCCGAATCCCTGCCTCTTTGACCTCTGCGGCGAGGGCCTCAGTGAAGACGATGACCGCCGCTTTCGCCGCTGCATAGGCCGTAAAACCAGGAAATTTACTGCTGCCACGGACACCAGAGATACTGGCGACGTTGATGATTTGCCCCGATTGACGAGGCAACATGTGAGCCACAGCGGCACGGCTGCACAAAAAAGTGGAGGTCATGTTGCCGTCCATCACGCGGTGATAGACTTCATCGCTCATATCTACAAGCTCACAGGGATCGCAGGTGCCAGCATTATTAATTAGAATATCGAGGGCGCCAAAGGCTTCAAGGCTGCCCGCAATGAGCGATTCGACCTCAGCCTTCTTCGTCACATCGCAGGGGATGGCCACAGCCTCGCCCCCCGCTTGACGAATCTCTTCAGCGACGGCGCTGATCTCATTTTCGGATCGCGCCGAACAAATGATCTTGTGGCCTTTCGAGGCGAGAAGGCGGGCCGTCGCGGCGCCAATTCCCCGACCGGCTCCGGTAATTAATGCAACCTGTGATTCCATAGAGATTGGGTCCTGAGTTGAACTGCGAAAAGAGACAGATCTTATCACACGGTCAACAAAGCACAGCGTCCGTTTCTCTAGGCGACGTGACCCATTGTCGGCTGTTCTTTTAAGCGTAAACCATTGGGCCAGAGGGTGTTTTCATCAATTTGGAAATCCGCTCTGGGGAAGGGGAAGATCTTCGCTGCGAAGAGGCTGCTCCCGCGAAAATCGGCGCCTTCTAGACGCGCTCCACGAAGGTTGGCTCGGTCGAGAATCGCTCCTTGGAAATTCGCGCCCCGTAAATCGGCGTGAATGAAGTCGACCCGGGTCAGATCGCAGTGGGATAAGTCCGCGTTCTTAAGGCAGGCACGAATGAGATTGGCTCCACCGAGTCGCGCTCTCTGTAGAACCGCTCCTCGCAAATCAGCGCTCCAAAGGTCGGCTCCTTCGAGATTTGCAAAACGCAATGAGCAAGCTCGAAGGTCGCGCTGACGCATTTCGGAGGAGTGAAGATCGGCGCCCTTAAGGGTTGAGAAGGGTCCGGCTTGGAGAGTGGGTTTGGATGATCGATTGGCTCGATAGCTGACTTCGGTCCAATGTTCGTCGAACCACTTCCGACGTATCCCCCGTTGACCTAGAGGAACACCGGCGAGAATCGCGCTTACGGCTTCGTCTAAATACGGCAGTAATTGTCGCTTGAGCTCGCAAACTAAGCGGAAGTGAGAGCGCGTATCAAAGGGATCTAGCTTCAATACACGACGCAGGTTGTTAATTTCCCCATCCATAACAACTCAATCATATACTGGGATTCGCGATGTTGCATCAATGAAACATCACCAACCAAGACCAAGGGCGCCAATCAAGGATTCCCGACGTTTTTCTCGCCAAAATCCAGAGATAAAAGGCGCGCCGAAGATCCAACTTTCAAGAGCAACTCCCGACTCTCACCACCCTGCTTTGGGAGCAGGAATCGTTGGATGCTATCTGAGTCTTTGACGATCCACTCCACCCCATCCTCACGGTGATGAAGGAAAATTGTCAAAGTCTCGTCGGGCAATAATTTGAGGAGGTTCTTTCCAGCGAAGATTCCTCGTCGCATGACGGTCGCCAGAATGAGCTCCTGAGCCCCCGATCCTTTATTGTCAGCGGTGTCTGAGTTGTGGGTTATGTAATAACCCAGTGAGGTGATGACAACCGTGTAACCGGCTCGTTCAATACTCAGTATGAAGTCATACTTGGGGGTCTCATCGCGAGTCAGTTTGAATTGAAAGCGAGCGCTTTTGAAGGTCGCATGGGCTGGTAATAGGTGTAGAGGCAGCGCCCCACGCTTGCCGGTCACCCTCGCGCCCTCTCCATCAACCTCGATCGTCCGATTTCGCGGCAATAGGCCGATGCGAAAAGGCTTCTCAAGCTCGGAGATCGAATTGAAGGTCCAGCTCTTCTTTTCCCAGCGGAAAGCCGACTCGACCCAACTGTTAAAAGCTGTGAGATTGTCGATCTTAGACACCTGATAGAATTCGCCTAAAACCGATCCGATTTCAATTCCGAGCTGCCTTATCTTCCGTCCTAATTCGCCGAGGAGGCGTGTCTTTTTACCCCATTTTCCAGAACCACGATTCTTAGGAAGGGCCGCGTGGAGGGCTGCTCCTTCTTTCAATTGGCCAGCCAATTTGTTGAGTAGGCGCTCTTGAACTTCTGTAGGCACCGGCCAATCTTTTAGAGGAGTGGGAGAGTTCTTCTCAATGGGCTTTGGTTCTTTTTTGGGAGGGGTCTCGTCCTTGGCTGCCCTATCTTGGCCCGTGACTTCTTTTTGCTTCTTCTCTTCAAGGCTCTTCAATTTTTCTTCGGCCTGACTCGCTCCAAGATCTCGCGCCGCTCGAATCTTATTGCGAACAATGACAAAGCCGGTGAGGCTCACAAGGAGAATGAGGGCTGCGCCCCCAGCGAGTAGCCAAGGCCAGGCGTTTGGGTTCTCGATAGGGTTGCTCTTTGAGAGGGGCCTGTCGGAGCGCTCGACAGCGCGAAAGGCGACCTTTCCAGCGGAACCTGAGCCGGATGCTTTCTCAGTCAGCGATAGCTTTGAGATGGCATGAATAAGTTCCCGCGCCGATTGATAGCGCTCTTCGGGGTCGGCTAAGAGCAAGCGATTGACAATCTTGGCGAGGCTGGGGGGAATGGTTGGGTTGATTTTTTGAATGAGCGGCGCGGCTTGTCGAAGTCGGGCCATAATGACTTGGACGGGGTGTTTGCCATTGAATGGATACTCCCCGGTGAACATCCAAAACGCAGTGACTCCGAGGGCGTAGAGGTCGGCGCGGCCGTCGATGTCGCGACCATCGCATTGCTCTGGCGCCATGAAATACGGAGTGCCGAGAACAGTTTGATCGCTCGTGAGTCCGGCGGAGCCGTGGCGTTTCGCTAATCCAAAGTCGACGATTTTGGCCTGACCTTCTTGGTTGATCATGATGTTGTCGGGCTTGATATCCCGGTGAACAACACCACACTTGTGTGCCGCTCCCAGGCCGCTCGCGACGCCGAGGACCAGGCAAATTTTCTCTTCGAGGCTGATAATATTCGTTTTGAGGTAGTCTCCTAGGGAGCAGCCGTCGACGAACTCCATGATGAGGTAGTGAAAGCCTTTGTGGCGGCCGACATCGAAGATCTGGGCGATGTTTTGGTGAGAGAGGCGAGCGACGGAGCGTGCTTCTTCGTAGAAGCGAGCGATGACTTCGGCGGAGCCATCCCCCATGAGTCGTTGTGGGCTGAGGGTTTTGACAACAACGGCGCGGTCCAGGGCTTCGTGATGGCCGAGATAGACAATGCCCATGTTACCCGCGCCCAGTTTTTTCCCAACGCGAACCGCGCCAAGCTTCATTCCTGGAGTGAGGATGTGGAGGCCTTGGGGTTCAACGACAGGAACTATGCGGGTC
>JARGOJ010001301.1 GCA_029210225.1 Planctomycetota bacterium | reverse complement strand
TAAACTCACCCCCGTTTCTCCAGTGAGTCAAAGTTTCGACGCAAATTCTGGTTCAATTCTTTCGTTCTCCTCGAAGTGTTCTGCCGTGCCACCGCGCCATGATGTTGTGAAGGACGAATGACAAGTATGAATGATTGAGAGATGCAGGTGAATGAATTAGAGGTCATCAAGCGAGTCCATAAATTCCTGACGAAGAATTGCGTACTTGATCAAAAGTTCTCGCGTTTGTTTACAGACCCTCACCCGACACTCATCAATGAGACCGGCCTAAAGCCTTTCCAGCGCTTTACTGTTGATATGAAAGACTTCGTTGTTCACCCAGACCTTGTCGGACAGCTTGTTGACGGGGAAACCCTAATCGCTGTCGAGGCCAAGGGTAAAACGGACCTTCTCAAGGGCTTGGCCCAGGCCGAACTCTATAAAGTCGCCTTTCACGGCACACTGCTCGCCGCTAATGCCGGCAAACTAACAACCGCGTTCGTTGACTACGCCCAGCGAAAGGGGGTTGGGGTCCTCGCAGTGGGAGATGAGGTCAAACTCGCCCATCCGCCGCTCTTCACAATGCCGCAGCAAGCCGCCTATCGCTTTGTAGAGCGACAGCTATCCACCGTGGTTGAAGTATCAAGTGCTCGGACATTTAGCCTCAATCTCCCGACCCACTACCTCGCCTGGTGCATCTTCCTGGAGCCCGGTAAGATCCACTCGATGAACCCGAGCCAAGCTCTTTGGGGTTCCTATCCAATGCCCGAGAAAACATGGAAGGCCGCCCTCAGAGGAGCAAGGAAGCTCGGATTGGTAACCGGCGTGGGGACCGATATTGAGTTGACTCCCGTTGGTGCGGCGGTGAAGGACATCCTGCCCGATTTGAGGACATGGTCGAAGACCCATGAGATCATTAAAAAAGCTTCCAATACAATGACCCTCGCGACAGAGCAACCGGCTTCCGCAGGCGCTTTCAGGCTGCTTCTCTTTCGCGATCCCATCGTCGAACTCATTGTACAAGGACTACAGGAATTCTCCCCGCGTAAAGCTTCTTTCCTTGATCTTGCCAAAGCCTGCGACCGTCTAGATCATGCGCGAGCACCGATCTTCTTTCTTCAGCCCACCGCGACTGCAAAATTGAGTGATCGCCAGGGACGTATCAATTGGAGCAGTGCGAAGGGACCAGACTTCCGATCGAGCTCATTCTTTCAATATAAGAGCATCCTCAAGCATTCTGGTATTTTGAGCGCGGAGACCAAACTCGGAAAAGCAAGCAGCAAAAGATACGATCCAAATAGGGATATCTGGAGCCTGGCTTAACTGACCGGATCCTGAGCATCAACAGGCCTCTTTCGGTTTCAGAGTTTTTCCAATCGTTCCGAGAAAGCGCTGAGCCAAGTCATAGCGTAGGCGGCAAAGTATTGTGGGACAATGACTTTCGCACTTGACAGAAGCGACCATTCTGGAGATCATTTCGTCATTCTTGGAAATGGCGTAGCGAAGGAGAAGATCTTGAGAAAATCAAAAGGTGGCAAAGAGATCATCTGCCTCAAAGACAATAAAGTCCAATGTTTCAACGATTCCAAGGTGGCGCGCCTTCGCTCAGCCTTATCGGCGGCCTCAACTCTCGACGTCTTAGCCCAACGGTTGAAAGCCTTGGGACACAAGGTGCGGCTTCAGATTTTAGAACTGCTCTCCGTTGAAGAGTGCTGTGTTTGCGATCTTGCAAACATTCTCGAACAACCTGTCTCAACCTTGTCTCAACACTTAAAAACACTAAAGACTGTCGGCCTGGTTCAATCACGACAGTGTGGAAAATTTGTCATGTATTCCGTCGTGGAATCAGAACTCGCGACCACCAGCTCGTTTCTTAACTTTGACAGGCTGGTCTTGGAGGAAACACCATGAAGAAAATCGCTGTATTCCTGTTCCTCTTTGTTCTTGGAGTTGGGGGGACTTATGGTGCTCTCTACTACAAGCGGACGAAGAAAACAGTTGTAAAGACCGCTCCAGGAGAGTGTGGCAAGCACAAGCTAAAGGCTTGCCCCTTCTGCGATAAGAGCCAAGTCGAAGCTTTGGGAGAATGCAAAGCTCACAATGTTCCCG
>JARGOJ010001300.1 GCA_029210225.1 Planctomycetota bacterium | reverse complement strand
GATCATTTTCAGCGTCCGCTTTCTTTTCCAAACTTCATAAAAGGTTGGAATGAGGTGTTCTTAGGGGAATCCCAGGGTATGGCGGAGCTGCTCGATGGGCTCAAGCCACAAACTCGGCTGCTCGGATTAACGAATACAAATCAGCTTCACCACGATGAATGGAAAGAGCGTTATGCGGGGCTCTTTGGGCGTCTTGAGGACATCTTTGTTTCTAGTGAGTTAGGATGTCGCAAGCCGGAACCGCGCATTTTTGAGACGGTCCAAGAGAAGCTTGGCATCATGAAGAGCGAAGAGATCATCTTCTTCGATGACGCCCGGGTGAATGTGGAGGGAGCGAAGGACTCTGGTTGGAGAGCTTTTCAAACGACGAGCTGCGAGCAAATCCGTGAGCACCTATCTACACAAACGTCTTTGCTTCTTGAGTGATGTGGAAATGAAACGAGATCGAACTATGTCGCAACGAACTCTTCTAGCCCTTGGAATCTTCTTCTTTGTTGCGGCGCTTCCTGCGTATGGGCAGAGCGGGCCCGCATCTCAACCTAGCTCAAAGCCGAGCAGCCGGCCGGTGAAGAGAAGCTTTAAGGCCCGAAACAAAAACTATCAATCAAAGACCGTCGAACAATGGACCAAAGACTTAGGGAATGCCGATCGTAAGACCCGTCGCACGGCGATCGTATCCTTGGGGGACTATCGGTCGAAGGCTGGGAAAGCGGTTGAGAGCTTGCTACCGTTTTTGGCCGCGAAGGACTCTGTGCTTCAAGAAGAGACGATCACCTCTTTAAGACTGATTGGCAAAGCATCCGTGCCCGGCCTGATCCTGGTGTTCAAGGAGAAGGATAAAGGTAAGCGCTTTGCGGCGGCGTTAACATTATTCACAATGAGAGGACAGGCCGAAGACGCGGTTCCTGCGCTCTGTGAGGTCTTGGCGAAAGATCAATACTCCGCAGCGCGGGCCATGGCTGCGAGTGCGTTAGGGAAGATCGCCCGCAAAACGGAGATCAGTGTTCCGGCGCTCGTGAAGGCGCTCCGTGACAAAGACCGCGGCGTGAAGCGCAACGCCGGAGATGCCCTCGCCGAGCTTGGACCGGCGGCGAAGAACGCCGTGGGCGACCTCAGCAAAATGCTTAAAGACAAAGATGTCTCGCTGAGAAAGACGGCGGCAACGGCCCTGGGGCGCATGGGAGCGACGGCGAAGGATGCGGTTCCTGCGCTTTGTGAATGTCTGGCGACAGATAGCGACTGGCTGGTTCGTCTAAATGCAGCGGAAGCTCTTGGTTTCATCGGGGATAAGAGGGCGGAAGCGGCTTTGAAGAAAGCCTTAAAAGACAAACGCTCCGCTGTTCAAGCTGTCGCCAAAGATGCTCTGGCCGAGCTGAAGAGGAAGCGTTAAAAACAAGCGAGAGCTGTCATGGACGCCGTTCTTTTTATTGGCTTACAAGCCTCGGGCAAGAGCTCCTTTTTCAATGAACGATTCTTCCATAGTCACATTCGCCTCAACCTCGACATGCTCCGCACCCGGCACCGGGAGCGCCTGCTCTTCCACGCTTGCCTAAAGGCCAAGCAACCCTTTGTCATCGACAATACCAACCCTGGGCGAAAAGACCGAGCCCGGTATATCCCCGCGATTAGGGAGGCTGGCTTTGACATGACCGGGTATTACTTCTCGTCTCGATTGTCAGATTGTCTTGCTAGGAATGCCCAGCGAGTTTACGCCGAGCAGGTTCCGGAACTGGGGATGCGCGGATGCGCCGCTCGCATGGAGTTTCCTCACATAGACGAGGGATTCTCACGCCTCTTTTTCGTGAGTCTGGAAGCGGGTCAATTCAAAGTTGATCCTTGGAAAGCTGACTGTTGAACGATGAAATTTGATGAACTCGATGCTCGTATGAGGGTTTACGAGACGGCCCACGACCTCTGTGTCTTGCCAGGTATGAACATTGTGGTTCGCCTGGATGGACGCAACTTCACTCGCTTGACGAAAGAGCTGGTCGACTTCCAGAAGCCCTTCGATCTTCGCTTCCGAGATCTCATGGCCAATACGACCGAGCACCTCATGACCTGTGGTTTTCGTGTGATTTATGGCTACACCG
>JARGOJ010000208.1:9803-11293 GCA_029210225.1 Planctomycetota bacterium | reverse complement strand
GGCCCATGAGGCGCACGACTTGTAGATGAAGAAAGACTGGGCGTCTGAGCAGCCTGCATTCTTGGGTGGCGGCGGCGATGGCATCGCTCGCTGCGAGGACATCCGTGCCGTCGGCTTGGTGATAGCTGATGGCGGCCCGTCCCTGGATGCTTTGTTGAACCCAATTGTCAGGGGTGGCGACGGAGATGCCGAGGCCGTTGTCTTCGCAGAGGAAGAGAATGGGGAGGGGGAGTTTCTGGTAGGCGATCCAGGATGCGGTGTTGAGGCTTCCTTGGATGGTGGAGTGATTGAGGGAGGCGTCTCCGAAGCTACATATATCGATGGCATCTTTGGCGAGCCTTGAGGATCGGGTCCGGTCGTTGCTGCGTCCGTGGGCGAAGGCAGCGCCGACAGCTTTGGGGGCGTGGGAGGCGATGGTGCTGGTTTGGGGAGGGACGCCGAGCTCTGGGGAGCCCCAGACTTTGTGTCGTCCACCGGCGATGGGGTCTTCTTTGGAGGCGACGAAGCTGAGGCAGGTATCGAAGATGGGGCTTTGGGCGGGTTTTTGCCGGGCCCGTTGCATCATGAAGGGGCCGCTTCGGTAGTGAAGGAAGGCCATATCTGTGGGTTTGCTGTGGAAGGCGACGAGGCCGTTGCCTTCGTGGCCGGAGCTGGAGATCGTGTAGAAGCCTTCGTTTTCGGCGCGGAGCTCCCGGGCGACGAGGTCTAAGGCGCGGTTTTGCATTTGAGCATAGAGGATGTTTAGGAACTCGCTCGGGGTCAGGGAGCAACCTGGCGCGAGCGGGCGCTTGTCGCTGGGAGCGCGGAGTTTTGGGGGAGAGGTCCAAGTCGCGAAGTGTTCGCGAAAGTTGCGATCGATGACCAGGGCGCGGTTGATTTCCATGCGGGGCTCTTCTCGATAGTTCTCTCGTGGGCTTGGCTGGATTGGAGCCCAGGACGGCTTCTATTTCAAGTGCGTAATAATTTCTGGAAAACTTGCAATTTTTCCCGGGAAGAGGCGTCTTTCTAGATGGGCAGGAAGCTCTTCTTGCTTGATTTTCTTGATCTTCAATTGTTTGCAGAACTTCGTGGGCGCTCAGCGTTCCCCTGGGGAATCTCTGTGCTTTTTGGGAGCGGAATGATGAAAAATCTTCTTTGGAGCGCCGGACTAAAGAAACGGATGACCCTTATTGAGTTGCTTGTGGTCGTGGCCATTATGGCGGTGCTCATGAGTATGACTTTGCCCTATTTGAGTAGTGTTGGGACTGAGACTCGAAAGGCGATTGCGAAGAATCAGCTGAAGGCGATTTCAACGGCGTTGGAAGCGTATCAATCGGCCCAAGGTTTCTATCCGGTGGATTCAGGCCGGGTTCAGGGGGCCGATATTCCCGAGTTTCTCTTCGCTGGTCTTCACAACTTGCCGACGCCATCCCTTGGTGGGGGAGGAGAAACGCCTTTCTTCGACCCAACGGCTGAGTTCATCGGTTTGTTAAATGGCCGGGATGATAGTG
>JARGOJ010000208.1:5576-9790 GCA_029210225.1 Planctomycetota bacterium | reverse complement strand
TCAATGGCGAGAAGTATCAGCGAAACGTCACCCCGTTGGGTCAGATAGAGCACAGCTCGGCGAGCTTTCAGCTGGCTCATAAGACTCGTCGACGGACCATGAAGAGTCTTACAGAGGCGAAGGGATTGCCTGTGATTCTGGATCCCTGGGGCAACGCCTATCACTACAGAGAGTGGGCTTCAAAGCGTCAGGATTGGGCAGCGAAGGCGGCTCAGGGCCCGGCCGGTCCAGATGCCTGCATGAATCCGGCGGGCTTTGATTTGTGGTCCAACGGTCCGGATGGGGTCAACAACTTCGGTGACCCTGACTCTGACGACCTCGTCTTGACGGGAGAGTGAACTATGAAGCGGTCAAAACGAGGGCTTGCGGGCTTTACAATCATAGAGGTCTTGGTGGTTCTAGGGATCCTTGTGATCTTGACGTCTTTCCTCGTGACCCACCTGACGAGCCTTGGGAAGACAGCTCGGATCAAGGGGACAAAAGGGCTTCTCGCGAAGATCGAAGTGGCGCTTGGGCTTTATGCGGATGCCTTTCGTGATCTCCCCCCTGATTCTTTTGATCCTGAGGGGGACAAGGATTATGTCTACAAGGACGGGGGTGTTGTCTTGGGGAAGGCAGGGGCCGTGAATGCGTCTTACAAGAACACTGGTTGCTTGATCTATTTTCTCTGTCAGCCCCAAAGAAAGAGTGTTCTCAGGGGTTCTGGGGTGGTCGGTGAGAATTCTCCCCGGGATAGGACTTCGACCATGGTGGGGCCTTTCCTGACGGGTTTGACGGCGTCCAATTTTTCTATCGAAGGCTTCGAGATAAGTCAGCTTGGGGTGAATGCCGGGGCTTCGAAGGTTGAGATTGTGGATGCTTGGGGTCGGCCTTTGGAGTACGACAAGCTCTTTAGTCTGCGAGGTCATTTTTCTGGGTCTCGCTTTGACAGCGATCCTTTTTCGGCGTTGGGGACGCATTGGCCGGAGACGGGGCTCGTGACGGGTGTTGACGATGACGAATCGGATTGTGGCGTTGTGGAGGACCTGAATAAAGTTTTTGATCCTCGTCGCATGGCGGGGGCGAGTGGATGTTTGGACCGAGGCATGAAGCCGGTGCCTAGAAACGTGGGGACTTTTGATCTCTGGTCTCATGGTCCTCTTTGGACCTCTCCAGAGGACGACATCTTCGCTAAGTGATGGCCCAGCCTTGTGGCCCAATGGTTTCAGAGAAAATCAAAATGTTTGGTGATCCTGACTTTGACGACCTTGTTTTGAGGGGAGAGTGAACTGTGAAGCGGTCAAAACATAATGAGGCGAGCTTGACCATCATGGAAGTCTTGGTGGTTCTGGGGATCCTCGTAATCTTGACTTCTTTGCTTGTATCGAACCTTGGTAGCAGCGATGGGCGACCAAGGATGAAGGTGACAGAGGCATTGCTCTTGCGGATCAAAGTGGCGCTTCAAATGTATTCCGCTGAGTTTCGAGACCTTCCTCCCGATTCTTTTGATCCCGAGGGAGACAAGGGTTATGCCTACAAAGATGGTGGTGTTGTTCTAGGAGAGCCGGGAGCTGAGGGGGTCTATAAGAACACGGGGTCTTTGGTTTATTTCCTTTGCCAGCCTCTTAAGAAGACTGTCAACCTGGGTGTGGGTGGTGGGGGAGATATCCAAGATCAACACACAAGCGTTGTGGGTCCTTTTCTGACGGATTTGAAGGCGTCGTACTACTCTATCGAAGGTTTCAAGGTCAGCGATCTTGGTGTGAAGCTTGGGGCTTCGAAAGTCGAGATCCTCGATTCTTTTGGGCGGCCATTGGAATACGACAAAGTCTCGACGTTGCCGAGTCATTTTTCGGGGTCGCGCTTTGACAACGAGCCTTTTTCAGTGGCTGGCTCACACTGGTCGGAGACCGGGTCGGTGGCTTGGGTGAATGGTGGAGACGAATCGGATTGTGGCGTTGTGGAGGACCTGAATAAAGTTTTTGATCCTCGTCGCATGGCGGGGGCGAGTGGATGTTTGGACCGAGGCATGAAGCCAGTGCCTAGAAACGTGGGGACTTTTGATCTCTGGTCGCATGGGCCGCTTTGGTCCTCTCCAGAGGATGACATCTTCGCTAAGTGAAAGTTCTCCCCGGGGATGGCTAGAGAGCCGCGCACCCAGCTTCTGTTGGAGAGTATTTTTCTTAAGCATATATCTTATAGTCACTTGTGATTTTGTGACGGATGTGTTTTTAGTGAACGGCGTTCTCTTTTTTGCTTGACTTTGTAATCCTCTGGGATTATAATTTCGTTAATAAATTTGTTAGTTAATTATTTTTGATTCTATTGATTGGGAGTTGTTCTTGAGGTTCTTCGAGATTTTGCTTGTTTTGGTTCTTAGTTTTTCTTTGTCGGCTTGTGAGAGTGATACGGAGAATGCTGTTGAAGATGTCGGGGAAGCCTTGGAAGAAGGGGCTGAAGAGACGGTCGACGCGGTCGGAGATTCTGCCGAGAAGGTCAAAGAGAAGACGGAGGAGTCTGCGGAAAAGGTGAAAGAGGTCGTGGAAGATGCTACTGGCAACTGATTTCTCTCTGAGTCGTTCTCTCTAAGCAGCCATTAGGCTGCTTTTTTTGTCTCACGGTCCTCTTTGGACCTCTCCAGAGGACGACATCTTCGCTAAGTGATGGCTCAGCTTGGTTTAGCCCCGGAGGAAAAACTGAGAAAGATGGAGAAATTCCAGAAACTTGCAAGATTCGAGTTTTTCTCCCGTCTAGAACATCATGAGGAAACAATTTGAGCATTCTCGTATGCAGGGGCTTAGGCAATAAGCCGTTTTCGTTGACACTGCTTACGAGGAGGCATAGAATCATGCGGATTTCCTTGAGAACTCTTTATTTCTTTGGGAGACACCTTGCTTAAGGGCACGAAGGAATTAGGGTCGAACACTTTACGATCCGTGGACGGAGAGATTAATGAGAAGGTTTCGAGTTTCGGGGTATTCGTTGAGACGAGCCTTTACACTCATCGAATTGTTGGTCGTGATTGCCATTCTGGGCATTTTGGCGACGTTTATTTTGGGAGCTGTTGGCTCCGCCAAGAACAAGGCCCGCATTGCGATCGCCTCGTCACAGATCAAATCGCTGACGACGGCGCTTGAGGCTTACAACACCGATGTTGGTTTTTATCCAAGGGATGCCAACAATTTAGATGCAGGCGATCTTCCTCACCTTCTCTTTGCGGCTTTGAATAACAAGCCTACAACAACACTCGGTGGGGGCCCCAACGCTCCTTACTTTGACGCCGAGCGCACAGGGATGGGTATCCTCAACGGATCCGATTTCCGTGAGACTTTGGATAATGCCGGTGAGGTGAAGACGACAACTGTGACAGCCACAGACGATAACTTCATTAACACGAATCCTCTTGATCAGGCAGACAACCCAAGCACCGTGTCTTTCCAGACAAAGTACAACTATTCAGGTTTGACGATTAAGACCAACGTCCAAGGCGTCACTAACTATCCTGCATTCGTTGATCCTTGGGGCAACGCTTATCACTACAGAGAGTGGGCTTCAAAGTCTGAGGCTATTAAAGAGACTCTGTCAAAGGGCGCTGCGCTCGACAAGATCCCTCATAACTTCAACACTTTCGATATCTGGTGTAACGGTCCTGATGGAGTCAACCAGCACGGTCACCCTGACTCAGACGACGTGTCCAACTGGGGAGGTTGATTAGTATGATTCGCTCAAGCTCTAATAAATCACGAGTGGCATTTACGCTTATTGAAGTCTTGGTGGCTGTGGCCATCATTACGATTTTGACGGCGTTCCTTGTTCCTCAGGTCTCTGTTTTGAGGCGTAAGTCTTATATCCAGAACTCAAAGGCCTTTGTTCAAAGTGTGAAGACGGCTTTAAGCCTTTATCACAATGAATTCCGCGATTATCCACCGGACTCCTTCGACGTGAATGGCGACCAGGGTTACACCTATCAGAACGGAACGGTCAAGCTCGGCAATAATTGGTCGGGTGGCGATCGCTACTTCAAGAACACCGGCTGCTTGGTTTATTTCCTCTGCATGCCGATGTCCAAGATCACCATCGTCGGTTCAACGATCCCGGGGGAAACTTCGATTCGTGACATGCGCTCAAGCAAGGTCGGTCCATTCTTGACCGACTTTAAATCGAGCAACTTCTCTGTCCCTAACTTCACCATCAACCTCCTCAAAAACGCGCCGCTCTCCGACGCTGTGAATGAA
>JARGOJ010000208.1:0-5566 GCA_029210225.1 Planctomycetota bacterium | reverse complement strand
AGTCGAGTTTGTGGATGCCTGGGGACGCCCTTTTGAATATGACAAGCTGACAAACCCAGCGACTCACTTTCAAAAAGCACGCTTCGATGCGAGTCCTTTCTCAGCGGCTGGTTCACACTGGCCGAACAACGCGGGAACAACCGGTGTTGAGGACGGCGACGAATCGGATTGTGGAGTCATTGAAGCCATCGATAAGGTTTTTGATCCTCGCAGATCTCAGGATGGAACGTCAGGCTGTATTAGCACGACCTCTCCTATCAGTCCTAGGAACGCCGGTGGATATGATTTCTGGTCTCACGGAGAACTGTGGACCGACCCAGTCGATGACCTTGGAAGCTGGACGGACTGATCTGTCTGCTTCCTCGGAGCATCGAAAGAATTGAGTTTCGACTTGAAAAGGCTCACTTTGATTGTCGAAGCTTGATTCTCTACAAAGTATATTTCGTTGATGTGGGAAGAGAATTACAGGGAACTTGAAGGGACTTATCATGCGGAGAAATTTAGGCTTTACGTTGATTGAATTGTTGGTGGTCATCTCGATCATCATCCTCGCGACGGCCATGGCCATTCCTGCGGTGAATAAGTTCACTCGGGGTCAAGGGCTTGAGAACGCCGGTCGCCTTATGCAGAGCGCTTTTAACGAGGCGCGACGCTCAGCGATCACAACTCGCAAGCCACACTACCTTGTCTTGTTCAAGACACCGAACGACAACCCATCGCGCCGTCAATTCGCTTTCCGCGCCTTCCAGCAAGGCAAGCTTCGTGGCGACGGTTACACCGATGCGCAGTATCTCCTCCCCACCTCAATCGCTATTCAAACGACTCCAATCACCGGAACACCCGGTCTCCTCGCCGTCGTTCAAGAGCCAACAACAGCTCCAGCAGGATTCACTGTTGGAAACCAAAACAGCGGTTGTCGGATCGCGGTTTTTGATGGCTGCCCGCAAACGGGAAGCACACTCCGCCAAACAATCAATGAGACTGTAGAGACAGCGGATTGGCTCGGAAGCTCAAACATCTATACAAACTTCTTCGTCTTTCCAGCCATGCGTCCAAACATTAAGAATGGCGATCCTCACGGTTGGTTGAAGTTCCTTCGTGACGGAACCGTTGAGTTTGAAGGTCAGCTTGGCCGCGACGTCGGCGGCTATCGAGTCGGTGGCGCCGGTGGTGACAGCCTTTACGACCGCAACATCAACTTCCCCGAAGTTCAGCTTCGCGAACCTGATATCACCGCCGACTTCACAATCAGCCAGCTTGGTGAACCCAAGAAGCGTTGCTTTGTGGATATTGACCCAAACACAGGCCGCGCCCGTTATCGCGTTTGTCAGTTAGATGGATACTCTGGAGCCGCTGGAGGCGTGGGAACAACGTCCTCAACAGCTGGTGGATCGAATGGTGGCTAATCTAGCCCCTCGATTCGAGTCTCTTTACATCATTTATGCGTCCCCTGGAAGGGAAGAGAGTTTTTGATGATTCGCAAATTCGGACAACGCGCGGCGTTTACGCTGCTCGAAATTCTCATTGCTATTGTAGTTCTAGTGATTGGTATCACAGGTATTGTCGCCGTATTTCCGACCGCCATTAAGTCGGGTAACCAAACCGTTGTTGATTCCTATGCCTCATTGATTACGCAGTCTGTTGTTGACGGAATCAACGTCGGTATTCGCGAGGCTCGCTATCGTACGAATGTGACCCCCGGCGCAGAAAGCTGGGATTACTTCATCTTCGAGCACGATGGTGTTCAAGACGATATTACCGACACAACCCCGGAGCAGTACTTCACCGTCGCCGGTCTCGATTTCTGTATTCTTCTTCCTCGTGGACAGGCAACAAACAAAGACAAGAACCGTGAAATCATTCTTCACTTTCCTTGCCCTGCCGATAAGATCAGCGCCCGCGCCAATCCCACTATCGCTGCTCTCACCAACCTGAATGACGAAGTCGTCAATCCAGATGGCCGAGTGCGCACTGTGGCTGACCCCGGTGGCTCAGGGATCTTCCAGTTCAGGAAGACCTACCTTCTCGGACGCCAGATTGACAAAACTAAAAATCCGAATCCAATTCGTGATGAATTCCTAGGGGAATTGATTCCAGGCTCCGGAACCTCTGGTGAGCGCTTGATCAAAGATCCCTATCCTCAATATAGCTTTGGATTCAGTATTCGCCGCGCTCGCATTGATACAACGGCACCCCGCGGTGTCTTGACCGTCGCCGATGACTTCTCCGACAACCTCTTTGAGGTTAAGGTGAAAATCTTCCGTAACTTCAACGAAGGTATGGTTCCAGCAGGCAATGGCTTGGTCCCAAAAAACAACCTTTGGATTCACGAGTTTGTCACTCTCATCTCAACTTGAATCAGTGACAGCAAGAAACAGACACGCTTAGAGAATCGTTCGGCCGCAGATTGGGTCAGTCGCTAAGTATGGGATACGGGTAAGAGACCGTGAGGGCTGACTTTCTAGTCGGTGTTAAGGGATAGATTTATGAGACATGGGACACAAGTACATTCCAGCCGGAAGCTTCTAAGAGCCTTCACCCTCGTTGAATTGTTGGTGGCCATGGCCCTGGGGGTGATTCTCACCGGCGCGATTGTCTTCATCTTTGTTCAATCTCAGAAGATCTTCACTGAAATGGACGCCAAGGTCAGCGTCTACAACTACGCTCGAACTGCCTTCGACACCGTTGAGCGCGACCTGGCAAACACCGCCAAGACCGCCGACATGGAGTTCTTCCAAGACAGCGAGAGCGACGGCATTCCCGGCCACTACGACCGCCGTAACGGTGACCCTGAAGCCATTCCTGTGAGCTCCCCCTTTGGAGACCCACACTTTCTCATTGATAAACAAGAGAAATACATTTATGGCATGACCCTCCACCAACCTCCGCCATACACCGGCTTTGATGGAAAGAAGCATCGCCACGACTCGATCTATTTCCGCACCGTGACCTCGGTTAACGGTCAGACAAAACCTGTGCTTGTTGAATATGCTCTCGACTATCGGCGAGCATCAAACGGAACCCTTCGCCTCCTCCCTATTCTTGTTCGTCGTCATTGGTCGATCACTAAGATTCAAAAGTCCCTCGCCGGGCCTCAAATTACTCTTAATGGAGATAATAAGGCCATTGAGTCCGAGCTTTGCCTCTATGTGACGGACGTCAAATTTGAGTTCTATCTTCAAGATAAACGCAGCGGCCGCCCCGGTCGCTTGTACTCTGCAGAAGAGGCTTGTCGAGGTCCTGTCGGAAGCGCTACAAATCAGGCCAACATCAGAATGCGTAACTTTGCCACCGATGGTGGCTTCAAGATCGCTTGCTTCTACGACAGCAGACACCTGCATACCAAGCAGGAAGACAAAGCTGTTTATGATCAAAAGAGAAAAATGTTGATCACCGAGAATATCTTCCACTTCCCCATGACTGAGGTTGGAGACCGAATGGTTCTTTTTAACTTTGACATTCCCAGCGCCACCTATAGAGACCTGACTATTAAATCGATTGAGCGCTTCGATACAGGCAGCGGCGCTGGCGGAACCGCGGGCACTCCAAAATACGGTATTCGCTTCATCGAGACCCTCCCCACATATACAAAAGACCCCGAGTGTGAATATCGCACCGGCTTTCTACCCTCAATGGTTCGCATGACCGTGAAGATCAAAGACCGAAAGCGTAAGGCCGTTCGCACCTTGGTTCGCCAATTCAAACTACTCGGCGCATAACAAGCTCTCGATTTCAATGAAACAGCTGCAATCCTCAAAGCTCTCGCTGCTTTGAGGATTGTTTGCATTTGTATGTCGCGCCAATCCAGCCTTACTTTGAAGAACCGAGTCTGTTAGGATCCCGAGCTTTTTGAAGTCAATAGGAGAAACACTATGAGCAGCCTTGAAGGAAAACGTCTCGCAGTTCTGGGAGTCGGCAAGATTGGCGAAGCCATTCTTCGAGGCCTCTTCACCGCCGGGAAAGTCAAAAAAGATCAAGTCTCTGGCAGTGTCGCGAGTGAAAGCTCCCGAGATCGCGCAGCTAAAAAACTTGGGATTAAAGTCGGTCTATCGAATCAAGAGGCCGCCCAAGGCTGCGATATCCTCTTGCTGTCCGTGAAGCCCCAAGTCATGCCGAGCTTGCTAACCGATCTAAAGAGCTTGGTGAGCGACGAGACTTTGATTATCTCTGTGGTGGCTTCAATGACGACTGAGAAGATCCAAAGTGCCCTGGGCCAGAATTGTCCCGTCCTGCGGGTCATGCCAAATACACCTTGCCTCGTGGGGGAAGGCATGTCAGTTATCTGCGCGGGGACCTATGCAAATCAGGGCCACATTGAACTCGCGCAAGAGCTCTTTGGTTCCTGCGGCAAGACAGCTGTGCTCAAAGAGAGCCTCATGGATGCTGTGACAGGGTTGTCTGGCTCGGGTCCGGCCTATATTTATCTTGTCATTGAGAGCCTCGCGGAAGCCGGTGTAAAGGTTGGCATCCCCAGAGATGTTTCCACCCTGTTATCTGCTCAGACTGTCCTCGGCGCATCGAGCATGGTCCTCGAATCGAAAGCCCATCCAGCGCTCTTGAAAGACGCGGTGACGACCCCAGCAGGTTGCACTGTGGACGGTCTTTTGGAACTTGAGGAAGGGAAACTTCGAGTCACTTTAATAAAAGCTGTGGTGAAAGCTGCGGAGCGTGCGGCTCAATTGAGCCCTTGATGTCTCTCGGTTCATTGCCATAGGTTGATTCCGCGGGACCTTCTTGCTCCCTGGGACCCCGCAGAGGATTTGGCTGTGTCCTTGAGAAATAGGTACCGAAGCATAATAGTGAATAAGCACGAACCCAGAGATTAAAGGCCCGACCGGTTGTCTAGTGGATGCTTTTGGACCAAAAGTAGGCGATTACATCGTAGAAGAAGAACTGGGACGAGGTGCCAGCTCTATTCTTCTTCGAGCCCGTCACGATGTCTTAGACGAAGTTGTTGCTCTCAAAGTGCTTCGCGAAAGCCGCTATATTGAAAGCCTCCGGCGCGAAGCAAAGATCCTTCATAAAATAAAACATCCTTCAATAATCAAGCTCCAGGCCGTGTCCTTGCAGACTGATCCCGCCTTTTTGGCTTTGGAGCTGGTCAAGGGGCAGAGCCTTCAGGAACGTCTTGAAGGCGGGAACTTGCTTGAGGTCGACGAGGCCTTGAGGATTGCCCTAGCCGTGCTCTCTGCCTTAGAAGAGCTCCACAGCTTGCACTTGGTTCATGGCGATATTAAGCCTGCGAACATCCTCCTCGGTGAGGACAAGTCGGTGAAGCTTATCGACTTTGGCTTCTCCTACAATATCGCCGAGGACGATCAGCTCGAACTGTCCGCCGACTTAGCCGAGTTTCAAACTAAGAAGCGCTGGGGAACCTTCGCCTACGCAGCGCCCGAATTAATTAAGGGAGAAGACTTAGATGGTCGGACCGACTTGTATTCTTTGGGCGTGGTGATTTTTGAAATGTTGACTGGACAACGCCCAGAGCCCGGGGATAAACCCTCTGACCTTCGTTCAGAGCTGCCGGCTTTTCTCGATGAGCTCTTCATTCAATGCTATTGCCGAA
>JARGOJ010000207.1 GCA_029210225.1 Planctomycetota bacterium | reverse complement strand
TCGGGAGAGTCTGGGCATTCTTATCACCAGAGCACTATTGACTCGATTCAGTGGGAATCTGTTGAGAAGAAGGATAGAGCGGAGTCGACGGTTGTGAAGGGGGCAAAAACCTTGTCAGAGGCCGAGTTGAGCGCGGCTATTGAGAAGCTCTTTATTGAAATCGACGATCTGATTGACAACGATGACTACGACGGATTGCTGGGACGTTTTGAGAAACTTAGGCAGTTAATGACTCTTTATGGAGGTTTAGGGACCAAGATTTCCCAGGAGAAATTGAGGGCGTGGGTCAAGAAGTCGAACGGCACAAAGTTCGCAGATGTTCAAAAAGCGCTTCAGTTACAGGTCTTTGTTTCCAGAGGAAACAAGATCTTGCGAGAGATGTCCGCGCATCTTCGAGACCAGAGAAATGGTCAGGTCATTCGTGGCTTTTTTAGGATTGAGAAGCTTTGCGCTGAAATGAAGGCTCATAAAGCGGAGATCTTTACTCGAAATGCCAAGGCGCTCTATGAGCGGGCAAAAGAGCTGAAGGATAAAGCGGCTAAGAATCTGAAGAATAAGTAATTCATTCTTAGAGTCTTGCAGCATTAAAAAAGGGACCCGTGCTTTCAATGAGTACAGGTCCCTCTTTCTATTTTGTTTGGCTGTGTTTGCAGCGCGTTCTTACAGCCGTGATCACTCGATGGTGCAGATGGCTGTGGCGCGTTTGATTCTTAGCACGAGGCATTCGTAAACGCGGAAGGGGTAGTCCTGGTTCTTCTCGCCGAGGTAAGTGACACCCAAGTCTTCAGTGATCGCGAGGTCGACGTTTTGGTTGCCTGTCGAGAGCAGGACCGCTTTGCCTTTGGGGATCGCTGGTGAGTTGTAGACGCCGTCGTCGCAGAGGCGAGCGATGGCATCGATCTCAGGGGCGAATTGGCCCTCGCGCTGCTCAACGAGCTTGGCGTAGTCGTGGGCATTGATCGCTAAGGCGAAGGGGCGGTGATGATTGTTTGCCAGGAGCTTGTTGGTGGCAGTGACAACATCTTTGTAGGCGTTACCAAACTGACCCCAGTCTGAGCGCTCCACAATATTTCGGCCGTCGGCGTTGAGTAGGCCTTTGAGCCCGAGGCGCTCGTCACCGTTAAAGATGAGCTGGTCTTCACGGTCGGCGACAAAGTGAGCGGCGCGGATGGCCCGGGAAGGATCCAGGGGTGAGCCGAGCTTGCGAGACAGGGCGACGTCGCGCCAGTGCAGCATGAAGTCTTTGAAGATGATGGGGACGCGAAGGTAGCGCTCGTTGGAGGGCATGATGGGGCTGGGGTCTTCGTTCCCGATGAATTCGATCTCGGCGTCTTTGTCCGGGCCGTATTCTTCGAGGTTGACGCTCTCGATTCCTGAGGTCAGGGGGCCGTAGATATCAAGGAAGCGACGACCGACGAGGGTGCGTCGAGCTTCCCGGACGATTTCATCGGTGAGGAATTTTAGTTGTGATTCGCTGAGGGGTCCAGACATGTTTGGCGCTCTCTTTTCGCTGGAGTTTTCTTGAGTGGGTGCGTTGGGATTAGGAGCTTCGGCGTAGGGAGCCGACGCTTCCCGAGGCAGATTGGGGAAGCCCGCAGGGGCTTCGCAAAGAGCCGACGGTGAGCCCTGAACTTGGAGCTGGGGTGCCCTGGCTTTGTTGAGGCAAGCTCTGTCCGGCGCTCCCTTGGGAGTGCAAGCCAGCGATGTGCTCCAGGTGCTCATCTTCTTCATCATAGAGATGCTCAATGAGGGCCCAGCGAGTCTCTGGGTCCATTCCAGGATCGGAGGCGACCTTGTTGAGAATTCCGCGGTGCTCTTCTTTGACCGCCTGCATTTGTTGGATGGCTTCTCCGAGAGAAGAGCCGGCGTGTGGGTCCATAGTAATCTCCCTGAACAATCTCGATTCATAGGCTCCAAGGGCGCACTTTATAACATGGGTCCCAGGAAAACATCAAAAGTTCTAAGTCTATATTCTTCAGTGTATTAAATTGATATTGAGTCTCATTCTCATCTCGGCTAGCTATTTGAGATTGAGTCTCAGTTGCGGTGCTGCGGTTGATAGCACGGAGGGCTTGAACTTGGAGGAGACTTTCTCGTCGACGACTTTCGTTTTTTTTCGATTTTGTTAATCTCTTAGCCATTCAGGGGCGAGAGAAGCTTTGGACATGATCCTTTATTCTTCTCCAAGCGTCCCCACGGCCGCTAGACCGGCGTCCGCGAACACATACTTACGATCAAACTGGTTAAAAAGAGGAAAAAAGAATGCTGACTATTGGAGATAAGTTCCCAGCCTTCAAGGCTCAAGCTTGTGTATCTATTGAAAAAGGCCAAGAGTTCGCCGAAATCACTGAGAAGTCTTACGACGGAAAGTGGCTCGTTGCTTTCTTCTACCCAAAAGACTTCACTTTTATCTGCCCCACAGAGCTCGCTGAGTTCAGCAATCGCGTCGGTGATTTCGCTGACCGCGACGCTCAAGTTATCGGTGGAAGCACCGACAACGAATTCTCACACCTCGCATGGCGCAAAGATCACGAGGACCTCAAAGGCCTCAAATACCCTTTGATCGCTGCCAACAAGCTCGCCGCTGAGCTCGGTATCCTCGACAAAGACGAAGGCGTCTGCCTCCGCGCAACTTTCCTCGTCGATCCAAACGGCATCATTCGCTGGGTTTACTGCAACGACCTCTCCGTCGGTCGCAGCGTTGACGAAACCATCCGCGTCCTCGACGCTCTCCAAACAGATGAGCTCTGCCCATGTAACTGGAAAGCCGGCGAAGACACGATTAAGGTTGACTGATGCAAGCTCTTGAAACGCTTCGGCAGACATTACCCGAAGAAGCAAAAGACCTTAAAATCAATCTCCAGTCGGTCATGACCGGGGGCTCCCTCAGTGACGAGCAGCGCTGGGGCGTCGCCCTGGCCTGCGCGATCGCATCACGGAACCCTGCGCTTCGCGACGCGACCAATGAAGATGCCAAAGCTGCTGTGGGTGACGCTGTCGTCAGCGACGCCCGCGCCGCAGCAGCCCTCATGGGTATGAACAACATCTTCTATCGCTTCCGCCACATGTTAGACAAGCCCAGCTACAACAAGATGGCTCCACGGCTCCGCATGCAACGCATGGGAAAAGTGACCACCAACAAATTGGACTTCGAGTTGTTTTGCTTGGGGGTGAGCGTGATTAACGGCTGTGGAATGTGCATCACAAGCCACGAAAAAGCCGTTGTTGATGGGGGACTCACCGAGGCCCACGTCCACGACACAGCGCGCATCGCCGCGATCTTTCACGCGGTCGCCGTCGCTCTGGAAATGTAGGACTCGCTCCGGCGCATCCTCCGCGACCATGAAAAAGCGCCGCCCGGTTCCTTGGAACTCGGCGGCGCTTTCTTATTTCGACGATTCAAGAATCGCGATGATCTCTGAGCCTCGCTCTAAGCGCTCTTGTCCTCGGACGGCTTCAAACGATCAAGGGCCTCTTGAAAGCGTTGAGATTGACTTCTCTTGGCTTTGGTGAGCGTCTCAAACCATGTGGCGATCTCATCGAGGCCCTCTTCCTTGGCCATCTTGACGAAGCCGGGATAGATGGTGTCGCAGAGCTCATTCTCAATGGACAAGGCCGCCTCCAAAGTCGCACGAACGCCCTCTAAGCCATCAATATGTTTGAAGTGGCCATGAGCCTGATTGCTCCGCTCTTCAGCCGTTTGGGCAAAAATCGCCGCTGTCTCAACATCCCCAGCAAGGTCCGCTTGCTTGGCATAATAGAGATAACGTCGGTTGTTCTGCGCCTCTTCAGCAAAAGCGTTTTTCAGGTTTTCGTAGGTCTTTGTGCCTTTGAGATCCGGCATGGTTTTCTCCAGCAGCCCCGGACATTGGATCTGTTCTCAAGGGTAAGCTACCCTTCTAGAGTTGAAAATTCTAGGGGCCGAAGCGGACGCCGTCAAGCGCCATGAACGCTTGACATGAACTGTCGGGAAGAGTATTAGAAAGGCATTTCGATCCGAATCCATCCTTAACAAAGACTGTTCAACACGCCATGAGATATCTCGTTGTCGGAGGCGGAGGCCGTGAACACGCCATTGTTCACGCTCTGTCGAAAAACGTTTCAAAAGAAAACCTTTTCTGTGCACCCGGAAACGCAGGGACAGAGGCTCTCGCTACCAATGTCGAAATCAAGGCCTCTCAAATCCGAGCTTTAGTTGAATTTGTCCAACTCAAGGACATCGATTTGACCATCGTCGGCCCGGAAGCCCCCCTCGTCGACGGTCTTTGTGATCTGCTTCGGAAAAATGGGCGCAAGGTCCTTGGACCCACAGCCCTGGCCGCTCGCTTGGAAGGCTCGAAGATCTTCTCCAAGCAGTTCATGAGACGCCACAACATCCCCACCGCAGACTTCTGGCACTTCAACCAATATAGTGAGATTCTCCGCTTCCTCGACATCGCCAAGTTCCCCCTCGTGCTTAAAGCCGACGGCCTGGCCTCCGGGAAAGGCGTTGTCATTTGCAAGAACGCCGACGAAGCGAAAAAAGTGGCCCATGATTTCATGGAAAACCGAAAATTTGGTGAAGCGAGCGAACAAATTCTCATCGAGAACTTCCTGGACGGAGTCGAGACCTCGGTCTTCTGCCTGACCGACGGTCGCACCATCATGATTCTCCCCACGGCTTGCGACTACAAACGCGCCTATGACGGCGATGCGGGTCCCAATACCGGCGGCATGGGCGCCGTCTCTCCATCGCCCCGACTCACCGATGACGACCTCGCCCTCATCGAGAAGAAGATCATTGTCCCCGTCATTCATGGCATGCAGATGGAAGAGAGCCCATACACCGGCTTTCTTTACATAGGACTCATGCTCACCAAAACCGGACCCCGAGTTCTTGAATTCAACGTGCGCCTTGGCGATCCCGAAGCTCAGGTCATCCTCCCACGGCTGAAGAGCTCCCTCGCCGACCTTTGTCTGGCCGCCGTCGATGGCACCCTCGAAGAAAGCCAGCCCGAGTGGGATGACCGCGCAGCCGTCGCTGTCGTTCTGGCCTCCGAAGGTTACCCAGAAGACCCGAAAAAAGGTCGCGCTATCACCGGCGCCACCCTCCCTCCAAGCGAGAACCATTTCCTCTATCACGCTGGCACAAAGCGCAGCGCTGGGAAGCTCGTCACTGATGGAGGACGGATCTTTGCCATGACAGGCCTCGGCAAGACCATCAATGATGCCCGGAGCGAAGCTTACAAAGCCCTGAAGAATGTTCAGTTCGATGGCATGCAATATCGCGAGGACATCGCTCACTTCGATTGAGCGCAGGCTCCGAGGCTGGAGCATTCCCCCTGTATTGTGACCAAATAGAAAAGAGGCGGACGAAGTTGTGAAAATGACTTCGGCCGCCTCTTTTCTATTTTGAAGCGATTATTGACCTTGGGGGGGAGCTGTTCCTGTCACTCCATTGGCGACGATTGAAATGGACGCAGTGTCGACGAAGGTTCCTATCGTTGGTTGAGGATCGATGGTGACTCCTGTGATAATCACCTGGCCATCCTGATCCTCAAGACGAATGTAGCCATCTTTACCCCCTCCGCTAGCTGGAGTTCCTCCCGTTCCTTGAGCGATTTCTCCAGGTCCACCCTTCGCCTTCACTTCAATAGTGCCAGTTCCAGTGAACTCTATGGTTTGCCTGCCTTGAATAAGAATAGCGCCGCCCGAGCCACCGCCACCATGACCCCCACCGAAACCGATCGTTTGAAGACTCTCGGCTCCTTTGCCGCCATGACCCCCATTCGTGAGAATAGTGCCTGAAATCTCGATAGTCTCAGCGACGATGTGGAGTAGGCCGCCGCCGCCGCCACCACCGCCACCAGCCAGGTCACTGATATCTGGAGCGCCGAGAGGGTTGCTGCTCTCTCGGAGAGAACCACCAGAGCCCCCAGAGCCGCCAAAGAGCAGCGTGAGCATATCATTGCTATAGGGGATCCCAGGGATGCCGTCATTGCTGCCTCCGACTCCACTGAAAGCGCCGCCGCCTCCAGAGCCTGGAGTATCTCCGTTACGCAGTCCTGGAAAGCCTCGACCGAGTCCAAGACCTGTCTGTCCGTCAATCGATGGGAAGGCCTGGAAGTATCCAGCATCAGTTCTCAGGAATCCGGCGCCGTCTCCTCCGTTCGCCGCTCCCGGACCGCCAAGGCCTCCCGCGCCAGCCACGAAGGTGAACGCATCTCGTCCTTCAGCGCCTGAGAGATCAAGGGTCCCGGCGATGGTGCAGCTGCCCATGCAACGAATGTTCAACGGATTTCGGCCGACGACATGGACTATGGCGTTGTCTTGGATATTGAGGTTCTTGAAGAAGAAGCTCTTCCCGTTAAAGGAAGGAATAGGCTCTCCATCTATGGTCCCTGCGTCGGTGTTGATGGTGTGAGTGCCAGGGGTGATATCTCTATCGATAGGATTGTTATCGATATCTACGGTTGGAAAATTGGCGCGCTCCAGCCCATCAAAGAAGCGATTGACCGGACGGCGGGAATCGCTGAGGTAAATGCGAGCCGAATTGTTGCCTTGCCCGGCAATGAAATCGAGGTCTCCGTCACCGTTCAATTCAACGAGGAGAACGTCTCTACCGTCGAGAGGTTGAGTTGCTTCAATCTTGAACGGAGCGCCGGGAACGAAGGACCCATTGCCCTTTCCGAGGAGAATGACGTAATCGGTGAGGTCAGAGACGACGATGTCTTTGAAGCCATCCTTGTCGATGTCACCAATGCTCAGGCCATCCGGAGCCGAGAAATTCGATCCGAGAGAACGCGGTGTCGGATCAAAGGTCCCGGTCCCGGTGCTTGAAATAAGGGCGACGGTGAGGAAGGTGCTGACGAGGATGTCTGTTTGACCGTCTGAGTTGAAATCTGCGAGGCGGAAGAGATCGGGGCCTGGAAGTGCTTGGAAGTCGAACGTGAGTGGAGTGACCGTCGTGAAGTCTCCAAGACTCGCTGGGTTGTTGAACAGGATCTTGATTTCGTTGGAATCGGGGAGCGCCGCGACAATATCGACCACTCCGTCCCCGTTCATGTCAGCGAACCTTACTTGTGAAAGGCCGCTGGTGACTTGGGTGAAGACAGGGGTGGGGGTGCCGAAGAAGGGGGAAGCGGCTGTTCCTGGAATGACAACAATGATCCCCGTGCTCTTGTTACAAGCGACCGCGTCGATGATGTCATCTCCATTGAAATCACCGAGGCTGATCGAAGACATCCCTGCTGGCAGGTTCGAAGCGGCGGTGATGATGTTGGCGGCGGTCGACGTCGTAGACAGCGGGACGATTGTGATGCTGGTGTCTTGAATCACGACAGCGTCGAGAGTGCCGTCGTTTCCTAAGTCTGTGATCGCAAAGTCTTGTGGGCTATCTGTCAGGTCGAAGTTGAAGGGAGGTTGGTAGTTGGCGTTTCCTGCTCCAACAAACAGTCGAATGCCTTCGTCCTGATTTCCATTGGCGAGACGCTTTGACAAGATCACAACATCGGGCACTCCATCAGCGTTGATATCAGTGGTCCCAATTCGGGCGGCGGCGCTGTCTGTCTCAAGCCGCTGGTTGGCAATGAGAAAAGGAGTCCTTGAGTTGTTGGCCAGGAACTCAATGCTCTCGGTTTCTCCGGTGCTTACAACGATGTCGAGGGTTCCGTTGGAGCCGAAGTCGGCAATCACTAAATCGGTGGGGGTATCAATACGTATGAAGTCTGCGGACGATTTACGAAACTCACCGTTCCCGAGACCTGGGAAGACATTGATATTGTTGCCGTTTTGATTGGAAATGACGAGGTCAAGCAGTCCGTCGTTATTGATGTCCGCTGCATCTAAGGACGAAAGCATTTTGCCGTCGAGGTTGAGAGAGGGAGGTTGTTTGTTCGTGAGAAAGCCCCCAACTCCATCTCCTGGAGAGACGGCGATTCGCCCCGGTCCATTGAAATCATAGTAGACGAGGTCAGGGTTGAGGTCGCTGTTGACGTCGAGGATCAGAAAGTCTCTGATTCCTCCGGCATTGAACGCTGCCGGATTGGCTTGAACGCCTGAGAATCGGCCTGTTGCGGCGTCATTGAGAAAGACAAGAACCTGGGATTCGCGCTCTTCCAGCACCACATCTAATTTTCCGTCTTTATTGAGATCAGCGACACCAAAGTGTTGGACGAATCCTTGCCCTTGGGCGCCTGTCGAGACTGTCACCTGGGCAGGGCCAGTAAAGAAATTTGCCGAGCCAAAGAAGATCGTGACAGCATCGTCGGCAGGAGTGAGGACCACAATGTCTACGAACTTATCCCCGTCTATATCTTTAATGATGATGTCTGTGCCGGTGCTGCTAAGAGTTAGGGGGAAGGGAGCTGGAGGCGTTGGGTTAGCAATATCAGCCCCGGAGATAATGAGGAGATTGGTGGCGCTGTCGGAGAAGATGATTTCGGGGAGGCCATCACCATTCAAGTCAGCCGCTTCAATATCCTTGAGGTCTTTAGGGATAGGACCAGGGAAGAGGACAGTGGGATTTTGAAGGAAGGAGTCAGCGCCAGAAGATTGACCGTTGTTTCGGTAGAGGAGAATTCTAGATCCTCCAGGAAGATCCGGATTGAATTCAGCAAGAATGAGGTCGAGGTCACCGTCTAAATCGACGTCCGCAGTGGCTAGAGCCGTGCCTTCTTCGTCGGTCGCGAGGAGACCGGCTTCGTCCAGGTTGAATGAGCTGGTGTTTAATTGAACAGGAAAGTTGCTTTGGCTGCTTTGCCCCCGTTGAAGGTTGGAGAAGGGGGTCAGCTTAATGAAGATGCCCGCGCCTTCTTGTCCCACTCCAAGGTCGGCTGCGGCGTCCCACGCGACTTCACCGACTTGTCCCTGTTGTGAGCTCTTTCGTCCGAGGAAGAGGCTCGCGATGGATTCTCTGAAGCGAAAGAGAACCCCGAGCGGGATGGCATCGGGGAACGGGGTTTCGAGGATATAACTCAAGGTGTTAATGTCGAAGCCAATGACATTGCGTTCGAGAATGACTCCGCCGCCGTTGCTTAACATTTGAACCTTGGTCCCAATGAGCGCTTGCAGCAGAGAGATCGACCGGAATTCTCCAGGGAGCGTTAAGGCAAGGGTTGTAGTTGGATCAATCAACGAGTTGTTTGTGGTGAAGCTGATCTTATTAACCCCACTCCCGGTTGTTGCGAAGGTTGAGCGGCTCTCAAAGAGGGTCTTGACCTTGGGGGTGATAATGCCTCGGCGACGTCGCTCATCAGGGTCGAGGAGGATCTTTCGGCGCTGTCCAGGATCGTTGAGTAAGTCTTCAAGGACTGGGAAGCCATTGGGGTCGTTGGAGAACTGCAAGACAACATCGACGCCGTCTTCCTCGGGATCGCCGAGGGCAAAAGCCAATCGCAGGGACCCAGAGTCGTCGTCGTTAAAGGCCGGTTCTTGCAAGGTTGATACGGGCGGTTGGTTGTTGAGCAGAATGAAGGGAGCGGTCTCTACAGCAACGCCCTGACCGTTCGTTAGGTTATCAGTGGGAGTGATTCGCAAGCGCACGCCGGATAGATCAATGGGGCCGACTGTCGCGACTGACTGCCAAACCAGATTGAACTTGAGTGGCGCCGGCTCGCCGGGGAGGTCGGGGAGCAGATTGCTTGACTGACCCGCGACAATATCCTGTGCAGGAATCGGCTTGATCTGTTCGTTCTGAGGAGTCATGGGATCGTCGATGACGGATGGGTCAACGAACTCGAAGATAATGTTCGTCGGGTCTCGGGTGCTGTCGTTGAGTTCAAACTCCAAAATGACGATCTCTGAGACGACCAAAACCCCAATGTCGTTGGGGCTACCTGTGTTTATCTGAAGGGCCGAAGCGATGGGGGCGTCATTTCCGACGACAATGTTCTCGACCAAGGCGGGGATACTAGAGCCCGCAGAATTGCTCGCGGTGATGCGAATGCTCACTTGACTGAGGGCCGTGAGGTTACCCTGGTCCGCAGCCCAAGTCATGGTGAACGGGACCCCGGTACCGCTGGTTGGAAGCTCAGTCAGGTTGCTGTCGGGGAGGTTCTGGGAATCGGCGATGATCGTTGTAATGTTGCAATTGTTGAAGTTCACGCCGTCGGTCGAGAACTCGACGAGGACATCGGCGGGGACCGCCGTTGGGTGAATCAGGCTGAAGTTCAGCAGAATCCCACTTAGGTCCGTTGGCCGCGATTGGTTTGGGGTGTTCGTCACCTGAAGGGTTAAGACTTGCGGAGGCAAGCTCAACGCTCCCTGATTTCCTCCTCCTCCACTGCTACCGCCGCTCTGGGAGAGCAGGCCGATGGCAACCCATCCACAGCCTTGGAGGCTGAAGGCTGCGAGGAAAAGGATGATGGCGGCGCGAACTTTGTGATGCATATCATTAACCCTCTGTGCCCCAAAATCGAAACCGAAAGTCGCAGATTGAAGTCTCGCGACTTTTGAAATGGGGCGCAATCCGAAGACTGCTGTCATTCATTATTAATATAACGAGAGTTCTAGAAAATTGTGTGCCAAGTTCTAGGAAGTCGCCTCAGAAAAGTTGCTGGAGCGGTGGTGTTTACAGGGTCAGACCCTCAGTGACAAGAAACCAGGCGCCCGTTAATTCACCGACAGCGACCATGACCATAGCGGCGTAGAGGATGCCCGTGGCCGATTGGGTCGACTTGATTTTTACCGTCTCCCAGCTCAGGTAAGCCAAAATACAGGGGCCGATAATGCCGAAAAAGACGCGCGGTATAAGAATCGTCGCGGTCTCCATGAAGAAGCCCCGGTGCGGATCGTCTGTGGGAATCTCAACGATCGTCGCAACAATCAAGCCGACGCCAAAGAGCAGAGCCCGGCAAAAGGCCGCCAGAAGCAAGACCGCGTTGTATCGCCTGAGCGGCGTGATACTTAGCTTGGGATAGTTCAGGTAATAGTGCCCGAGAATCATAGACAGGGTGACAGAGCCGAGAAGACCGGCGCCCGAGAGGATGCAAGGCAGGGAGAGCAAGAACCAAAAACCCGTGAAGAGGTTGGCGACGTTCTGCATCGATTGGACGATCATGACCGCCAGGGACAGCGTGCTGAGCACCGTGGTCATCCAGAGCAGGGGCTGGGCTTTTTCGAAGTTCTTGCCGCTGAGCTTCTTCAGGTAGATAAAGCCAACGATGGCGCTGGCGAGCCCAAAGAGAAAGGCTAGGCCGGGTAAACCGCTGGTCTTGATCATGGCGCCGTGGCCGAGGAGTAGGAGGACCAGAGCGACGCGGATGTTGATCTTCTAGAAAGAACGCCCGACGGAATCGATGGAGACAAGGGGGAGTATCAGCAGGCTACCGGCGGCGGC
>JARGOJ010001299.1 GCA_029210225.1 Planctomycetota bacterium | reverse complement strand
GGAGATTCAAAGACGATCATTTTCGGTTGCTACGACAATTTTGTTTATGCCGTCAACGCCAAGGATGGCAAGAAGAAATGGTCCTACGAGACCGACAACTATGTCCACGGAAGCCCCGCGATCACTAAAAACGGGCAAGTTCTCTCGGCGGGCTGCGATGGTTTCCTTTATGTGCTCGACGCGCTGAGTGGAAAGAAAATCAAAGAGATTGAAATCGGCAATCACATTGCGACCAGCGTGGCTGCTAGTGGCTCGGAAGCTTATCTCGGGCACTATGGGAACATGTTCCACAGGGTCAATATTGACACTGGTAAGATTGAATGGACCTATAAGAAGCGAAACTTCCCTTATCTGTGTTCTCCAGCCATTACCGAGACTCGCGTTGTTTTTGGCGGTCGAGATCGCCGGGTCCACTGTGTCGAGCGGAGTACCGGCAAAGAAATCTGGGAGTTTAAAAGTCGGGGCAAAATTGACGCGTCGCCGATCATTTGTGGCTCTGAGGTCGTCGTCGGATCAGCGGATGGCAAACTTTACATCCTGAATCTCAAAGACGGCAAAGCTCGGTGGACCTATGAAGTGGGACAACCGCTTTTAGCGTCACCGGCTGTGGGCGATGGTATGATTGTTCAAGGATCAGAAGATGGTCGTTTGGTGGCCTTTGGTGAAGGCAAATAGCAAAGAGGTGTTTGGTGAGTGAAGAATTAGATTCCAAAGTCGTCGATTCGGAGACCACGGTCGGCAATTACTTTGTCGCGAATTATCCGCCGTTCTCTTTCTGGAACCCGGGCTACCTGGATGCCGCTCACGCCGCCCTCGACAAGCCTCCACTTCCGGATACCCCCCTAGGTGTCTATCTCCACATCCCCTTCTGCCGAAAGCGCTGCCACTTCTGTTATTTCCGCGTGTATACAGACAGAAACGCCGCCGAGATCAAGAGCTATCTGGACTCCTTGGTTTCGGAGATGCGCCTCTACGCGGACAAGGCATTCATTGGCGGACGCAAGCCTCAATTCGTATATTTTGGTGGTGGAACTCCAAGCTACCTCGCCGCTAAACAATTGAAATATCTCGCGGAATCACTCAGCGACGTCTTAGATTGGAGCGAGGCAGAGGAGATCACCTTCGAGTGTGAACCAGGAACGCTGAATGAGACGAAGCTGAAGACGATTCGCGACATTGGAATCACGCGACTCAGCCTTGGGGTTGAGAACTTCAAGGATGAGATACTTCAATTAAACACCCGCGCCCATCTCTCCGGTGAAGTCTCCGAAGCCTATGAAACTGCGCGAAAGCTTGACTTTCCTCAAATCAACATTGATTTGATCGCCGGTATGCTTGGCGAGACTGAGGAGAATTGGCAGGATTGCATCGAAAAGACACTTGAGCTCGACCCAGACAGCATCACCATCTATCAAATGGAGATTCCGTACAACACTAAGATCTACAAGGATATGAAGGAGTCTGGTTTACTTAAGGCGCCGGTCGCGGATTGGCCGACGAAGCGACGTTGGGTCCAAGAGGCCTTCGACCGTCTCAAGGAGAACGGTTACAAGATTGGCAGCGCTTACACGGCTGTCAAAGAGAGCAACAAGGAGACTCGATTTGTCTATCGCGATTCGCTGTGGAGAGGTGCTGATCTAGTGCCTCTTGGAGTTTCGTCCTTTGGTCAAATCAGTGGTTTTCATCTGCAAAATCAGCATGATTCCGCGCCGTATGAATCGGTGTTAGCCGATGGAAAGCTACCGTTATTCCGGGCTTATGAGCTACCAAAAGAAGAGCGCCTGATCCGGGAGTTCATCCTTCAATTGAAAATCGGACGTCTGCACTCTCAGCCGTTTAAAGATAAGTTTGGCGTCGACGTCATTCAACACTTCGCCGGTCCATTGTCTGAGCTTGAAAAGCTAGGCATGTTGAAGGTCGAAGGCAGTGAGATCGTCATTTCCCGAGAGGGCTTGCTGAAGGTCGATTCTTTCCTCGACAAGTTCTTCCTCGATAAGCACAGGAACGCTCGGTACGTTTGATCGACATGGGGTTCCAGGCGAATCATTGAGAACAGACGAAAGGCATAAAACGTGGACGATCCCTACGATGTAGTCGTCAT
>JARGOJ010000206.1 GCA_029210225.1 Planctomycetota bacterium | reverse complement strand
TCAAGACTGCGCCCACATGCCCTGGCTCGAAGCTCCAAAGACCCTCCAAAGCCTACTCAGTCAATTTCTGGACGATCCGTTTCGACCCTTAGACACTGTTCTCCCCTGTTTGAAAGAGAACCCACCCCAATGAAAGTGAGAAAGATCATGATGAAGACCTGGGAAACAATCTCCGCTCCATGGCAAAAATTAGCCAAAGACTACGAAAAAGCCAGCGGAGCCTTCTTTGAAACGCTGCAAAACAGCCCGAGTCAGCTCAATCTAGTGGGCAAGTCTCTCAAAGCTGTCAGCAAGACAAAGGCTCGCCTCGATACAAACATGGAAAAGTTCTGGGAGTCCTTCCGCATGGTCTCCGCCGGTGATATCGAGCGCGTTTATGAGCGCCTCGGAGAAATCCAAGATCGCCTCGATCAATTGAGTGAAACCATCGAAGCCGAAGCCAAAGAAGGAAAGACGGACGATCATGAGTAAATGGGCCCAATCATTCACCAACTTCGCGAGCGCCACAATGAACGCCCTCGAACACGTCGATGGCGCGACCCCCTGCGACATAGTCTGGAGCTCCGGCCCCTCATCCTTGCGCTACTACAAGCCAGAGCAAGATGTCGGAGCACACCCTATTGTCCTCGTGATGCCCTTTATCAACCGCTTCCGACTCGCCGATCTAGAGCCGAAATATTCCCTCATCCGCTACTTCATTCGTCAAAATAGACCTGTCTATATTGTCGACTGGGGCGAGCCACGACGCATTGACGCGGGCCTCGACTTCGAGGACTTCATCCTAAAGACCATGAAGAGAGCTGTAAAAACGGCTTCTGAAGAGAAGAAAGCCCACCTCATGGGGATCTGCCTTGGCGGCACCCTGGCTTCAATCTTCGCTGCGCGCTTCCCCGATTCGATTCAATCATTGGTGACGATTGTCGCTCCGGTCGACTTTCACCCTATGAAAGAAATGGTCAATTGGGTCCAGGAAGATCACTTCCCAGTCGGCGACATCACGGCTGCCTTTGGCAATATGCCCGGACGCATGATTAGCAGCGGCTTCGATCAATTGAAACCCCTGCAGAGCGCGTTGAAATGGCAAAAGTCATGGAAGCACTTCGCCGACGAAGACTACGCCGAGCAGTTCATGGTCATTGAAAGCTGGAATAAAGACAACGTCAATGTTCCAGGCGCTGCCTATCGCCGATTGATTTGCGATCTCTACCGGGACAATAAATTGGCCCAGGGAAAGTTCAAGCTTGCCTCAAAAACAATTGAACTCAAATCAATCACCGCACCCATTCTTGTGATTACCGGCAAGCGAGATCAAATCTGCCGCCCGGAAGCCGCCACAGCTCTTATTGAGCAGGCTTCAAGCGAACGCAGCGATCACATCTCCCTCAAAGGAGGCCACGTCGCCTCCATCGTCGGCCCAAAAGCCTACGAGTCGCTCTACCCTCAAATGGAAGAATGGATGGATTGACCGATGGCGGGATTTACCACGAAAAACAATGTGATCGGCAAGCGAGGTCCCATGACCGTTCGGGTCTTTGACAATCCAAACGAGCGCGGTCCTCAGGCCCCAGTGTTGTTAATCCCGTCCATTATCAACCGCGCGTACATTTTTGATATGCCATCGGACAACGGAGAGACCCTCGTCGGTGCTCTCCAGTCCGCCGGCCACAGCGTTTACGTCATCGATTGGGGTGAGCCTCGGCGCCTCGACGCGGGCCTCGACCTAGAGTCCTACAGCGTCAAACTAATCAAAGTCGCTATGGACGCCGTACAACGTGACAGCGGCGCCACTAAAATTCAATTGTTCGGATATTGCCTCGGCGGCACTTTCGCCCTCATTGCAGGCGCTTATCGGCTGCCCGGCATCGCTTCCATCGTGGCGCTCACAACCCCTGTTGATTTTAGTCACGCCGGAGAACTCAATAGACTCACTGCTCCCGAAAAACTCTCCGTTCGAGACCTCATGACAGGCTTCCCAGTCATTCCCGGGCCCATGCTCTGGACGGCTTTTCAAAGCCTCGATCCCCTAGGTCTCACTAAGAAATTCAGAGGCTTCCTGAGTCGCTGCCGCGACAAGAAGTTTGTAAAGCGCTTTGTGCAGTTAGAGACTTGGCTCTCCGACTCCGTTGACATGACCGGCAAGGTCATTCTGGACATTGTCGAAAAGCTCTATCAGAGGAACGCTTTGATCAACGGTCAGTTAAGAATGCGCGGCAAAACAATTCAATTGGAACAGGGCTCCGTTCCGGTTCTCAATCTCATTGCGAGCAAGGACCACTTGGTTCCTGCAAAAAGCTCACTCGCTCTCAAAGACTACTGGGGTGGCCCTGTCGAAGACAAAATCTTCCACGGCGGACACCTAGGAATCGCGGTCGGCTCGAAAGCCCCAGAGAATATGTGGTCCTACGCTGCAGAGTGGCTCTCGCAAACATCCTCCAAGTCCCAAGAAAGGACAACTTGTCATGTTTGAAAACGGCTTGGCATGGATACTTTTTGCCATCTATCTCATCGGAACCTTCTATCTCGCTTGGCTCGGTCATAAAAAGACAAAGTCCTTCGCCGACTTCGCCGTCGGAAAACGAGATATGAGCCCTGGCATCGCTGGACTCACCCTCGGGGCCTGTCTGGCCTCGACTGCAACCTTCGTTATCAATCCGGGCTTCGTCTACCAATATGGACTCTCTGCCCTGATTGCGTTGACCATTCCATTCTTTCTTGGGCTCTTCGCCGGTCTCGCAATCCTCGGTCCTGGCTTTCGCAAATACGGCGACAGCGCACTCACACTTCCTCTTTGGGTCGGTCAACGATTCAAGAGCCCTGGGCTCCGCGCCTGGTTCGCCTGCCTCAGCCTCCTCAATATCTTCTATGTGGTCCTCGTCGTCGTTGGTTCCGCCTACATTATGAATCTGACTATGGGGCTGTCTTACAAGATCGCTGTCAGCGTCGTCGTCTTGGTCGTCTTTAGCTACGTTTTCTTTGGCGGCACCTATGCTCACGCTTATACAAACACTGCTCAGGGCGCAATTATGCTGGTTGTCGCGGTCATCATATTTGTGTATTCCATGATTGATATGAACACCACCGAGCTCACAGGATTAACCGCAAACGCTGATCCTCACTATCAATCACTGATTTATCCCGAGAGCCCGTTCTATTCAAATCTCTTCGAGGTCCTGCTTTGCCCATTTATTATGGGATTCGCTGTGGTCTCCCAACCTCACTTGCTCATCAAGAGCCTCTACCTCAAGAACTCCAAGGACATGACCCGCTTCCTCGGAGTTGGCGGCGGAACCTTTGTTATCTTCTCTCTCGTGCTCTTCGCTGGCTTCGCTGCGAGAGCGCGCTTTGGTGGTGACCTTAAACAAGATATCGCCGCCACGAAGTGGTTTGCCGAAGCCTTTCCAAGTGCTCTCGGATCCTTCGTAAGCGTCGCAATCCTCGCCGCCGCAATGAGCACCCTCGACGGGCTCCTCGTCGCTGTTTCTTGCATTGTCGGATCAGACCTCGTTACTCACCCAAAACTCGTCTCATATTTCGGTTGGAAAACGGACGAGCAAAAATCGAAGGCGGCCTTATCCGCTGGTCGTTGGACTATACTAGGCCTCGGCGCATTGGCGTGGGGCCTTGCGCTATCGCCACCAAAACTGGTCGGTGTCTTTGGCCAGCTCGGAGTCTTCGGAATTCTCGCTGCCACTGTGCCAACTCTCGTTTATGGTGTGCTCAAGAAGAATCCTCCAAAAGCCTGGATAATGGGCCTCACCTCGGTGCTTGCCCTGACAATACACGTTGCGCTCTACTTGACGGTCTCCGAGAACCCAACCTTTACCGCGAGTGTGGCCCTCTTAGTCACTCTGCCCCTACCCGCCGTCTTAAATTTTTTTGGAAAGCAAAAGGAGAATAGCAATGTCACTGGGACACTGGCTCGAGAAATGGAACTTGTTCGCCACTGATCAAGTGGCTTTGGTTGACGGTGACAGCGGCGAACGCTGGACCTACGGAGATTTTTATCGCCGATCTATGACCCGGGCTCAATGGCTCCGGGACGTTCACAAGATCGGACCGGGGGACCGAGTTGCCTGGACAGAAAAGAACAGACTGGAGTTCTTCGAGGTCTTCTTTGCCTGCGCACGCCTCGGGGCGATTCTCGTCCCTGTCAATTGGCGCTTGGCAAAGCCAGAGGTCGATTGGATTCTAGAGAACGCCGGGGCGAAGCTCATCATTGACGATTCCAGTTTGACTGAATTGACTCTGACGGGCGAGGTTCCACAGATTCCAGCCGCGAGAGTGAACGACTCAAGCCCGGTGATGATTCTCTATACCTCCGGAACAACCGGTCGCCCTAAAGGCGCCTTACTCACTCACGGTTCGATCACTGCAAACAGTCTAAACACGACGATTGCGTGCGATCTTCGGTCGACGGACTCAACAATTACCTACACTCCTCTCTTTCACACAGGAGCAGTCAACGTCCTGTCATTGCCTCTGTTTCACAGAGGAGCAAAGGTCATTTTAACAAGGCAATTTGACGGGCCTCAGATATTGAAGATCATTGAAGAGGAGAGCATTACTATACTCTTTGGAGTGCCAACGACCTTTGAGATGATAAGAGATTCAGAGCGATTCAGTCAAACTGACTTCAGCTCGGTTCGCTTTTCCCTTTGTGGCGGCGCGCCTTGCCCAGTAGACCTGATTCACGATTATGCCAAGCAAAACGTCGTCTTTCGCCAGGGTTATGGATTGACCGAGGTTGGTCCGAACTGCTTTTCATTGCCTCCTGAAGACGCTGTAAGGAAAGCCGGAACCGTTGGTTTTCCAGTGATGCACTGCGAAGCGAGAATTGTCGACGGAGACGGCCAGGAGTGCCCTGCTGGAGAAGTCGGTGAGTTATGGCTGCGGGGCCCTCACGTCTGCGGCGGCTATTGGAACAACCCCGAGGCCACGGCAGCGGCCCTGAATGACGGCTGGTGGGCCACGGGGGACCTTTTTCAAATCGACGGCGATGGCTATTTCAAAGTCGTTGGTCGTAAGAAAGAGATGTTCATTAGCGGTGGCGAGAACATCTATCCTGCTGAGGTTGAGGCCGCAATCCTAAGACTTCCAGACGTCAAAGAAGTCACAGTCTTTGGCGTCCGCGACCCGCGTTGGGGTGAAGTCGGTATGGCCGTTGTCACTCCAGAGCATATCCAAACGGAAGAATTAAAAACCCTCTTGAACTCAGAGATTGCCCGATACAAGATTCCCAAACACTGGCTCGCGATTGACGCCTTGCCACGCACTGCTTCGGGCAAAGTAGACAGGCGAAAGGTGACCGAAATCGGAACAAAATCACCAGTTATTCGCAACGCCTTAAGCAAGGTCCTCGCCGTCTTCCTGCTCTTGCTCTCACCGCTGTTTCTTTCAACAGCGAACGCAGCTCCCGGCACACTTCTCACTGAGCCCAAGGTACTGGGCGACGCTAAATCGGGTCACAAAGCCGCTGTGACCGCCGTGGCCATTCATGAGAATCAAGCCCTTTCGGCGGATAGAAAAGGTCAAGCTTGGCTTTGGGATCTTAAGAAATCGAAGGTCATTGCTGGCTTCCCCAAAGTTGAGAGCGCTCTACTAACTGTCCAATTGAGAAAAGACTGGGCCTTGATTGGAGATGAGAGCGGCCTCGTCCGCTACTTCAACGTGAAGGATTTGAAGCAAGAGAAAGACAACGACTACCCAGTCGCCAAACTGAAGCGAAGTTTCAAGTTCACCCAGAGCAAGAAAAAGGGTGCTTTCAAAGAGACTGTGGGGGCGACCGCGACGGCGATCCATGATACTGACAAGACAATCTTGATCGGCTATGGCAACGGCACAATCACTGAGTTCTCCTTGGAGTCTGGCAAGCAATTGACGACCTGGGTAAAAACTCAGCGGGACCGTATTGTTCAAATAGAATATCTCCCCAAGTCGCTGAGCAAGCAGGGACGTTTTGTCAGCGTCAGCTGGGATGGCTCGGTTGCCTTTTACAAAAAGAAAGGGAAGGCGACATCCTTGGGGCTCGTCGAGCTAACTGGCTTGCTCATTCAATCCGATAAGAAACGTATCCTCGTTACAAATCATGTTGGTCAGCTTTATCAGTGGAATGTTCAAAAGGCCCTAAAAAAGGGATTAAAAACAGTGAGCACGACTGAAAACCCTGAGGGTTGGCTGTCTCATCCGGCGATTATTGGGAAGACCGTCATTGGGCTCTCACCCAACGACAATGCTGTTGTGCTATTCGATGCAAAGGGTCAAATGATCGGAAAGCATCAGATTGCCAGCTTGGATGTGAAAGAGCTGCGAGTTGGAATGTGCCTTGCGGCTAGCAAAGAAGCCGTTCTCACTGGAAACAGTGATGGGTCTCTGTCGCTCTTTGAACTTGGAGGAAAGAAATGAAGAAGTTAATTATTGGAGTTCTCTTTCTACTGAGCTGTTCCACGCTTGCCCAGGCGAGACCCGCGAAAGATGATTGGGCTGTGGTGAGAAAAACCACTTCCAAATATTGGACAGACACTGAGTGTCTAACCATGAAGCGGAAAAGAGTCGTCGAAGATCCCTTTCTCAAAATGAATGAACGAAAGGAGAAGGAGATTTATGAAGGCTTTGGGAAGACTTACCAGCCCTCAACTCGCCTGAGCCTGCTGCACTATAAAAAGGCAGAGAAGATCAAAAGCACTGAATTAAAGAGTCGTGACACGTCCGTGCCAATTTTACTCGTTCACGGCGCGATGGTGAACGGTCCTATGTCGTGGGCTGACAACGCCTATCACACTCCTGGTCGTCAGGGGCTCGCGACCTTTCTGAGCCGCCAGGGATACCATGTATTCGTCATCACCTTCTCCCATCCTCACGGCGACAATGACTATCAAGCCGAGCATATTGGAATTGCGTTGGCGCGTATTCGGCAACGCTTGAAGGTCGCGAAGGTCGACGTTCTCGCTCATAGTAAGGGGACGATCGCTGCGCAAATGTATGCGTCCGATGTCCGTGCGAAATTGACGAAGCCGAGGAAGTTCGCCAAGGACATTGGCCGCTTAATTCTTGTTGGTGGTGGACTTGGCGGCATTGACATCAACTTCGCCTATCCTAATTTGAACTACTTGATTATTGCCCAAAAATTCAATGCCCCAGTGATCTGGAGTAAGGCTATGGTTCACGGTTCTTGGCTCAGTTTTGGCAAACAATCCATTGCTGAACCGGGAACGGCCTTCCGAGGACAAGCGCAGTTGCTCGCCCGCTGGGACCATATCTATGGCCTCATTAGAATTAAGGGTCAGTATGACATTGGTCCTTGTTATAGCGGTCGCGCTGGCACTGTCTCGAATTCGCCAGGCATTGACAAGGCCATTCAGTTTGGCGGCCATGTCATCGCCAAGCTCCATAAGAAAGGCGTCCATAAGAGCGTTGAGGTTGCGCTCTTGGCGGGGACTCACTACAGAATCATTGGTTACCTTGGGGAGCGTCGGGGCCCCTCCGACGGGGTTGTCCTGACGCGGAGCGCGCTCATGAGCCGCGCCGTGACCGCCCGTAAGGCAAAAGTCATCCGCCGAAGCTCTCTCACGCTCAACCACCTTGAGCTGACCTATGATTCAAAGGCCTTCGATTGGATATTAGAGACGATCCGACGTTGAGAGGTTCTTGAGGCCCTTGGCAAAGCAGGATAGGATTGCTTTGTCTCTTATCTGAAGGACCTCTCATGACCCTGAATTATCTTCTCGTGGCGAACCCGACCGCTCGGTCTGGAAAAGCCCGTGAGCGCATTGAGTTCGTCAAGGCTCAAATGACACAACGAGGCATGGATACGGCCTTTCTTGCGACAGAGCCGGAGGGGCGAACGGTGGAGAGCTTGCGACGCTTTCTCGGCGCTCGCCACTTCGACATAGTTATTGCTATGGGAGGCGATGGAACCTTCGCTGAGGTCGCGAAGGGCCTTATGGCGGCCGAGTCCGATGCAACGATGGGCCTGATTCCATCTGGAACTGCGAACGATCAGGGACGGAGCTTTGGAATCAGCGCGGCCGATGCAGACCTCGACGAGACCATCGGCACCATTCAGACTGGTTTTCGAATAAAGATGGACGTCGGAAAGATCGAGGCGCTTTCAGAAGGATCGATATACGCCACCAACCTCTTCTTTGATAGCGCTGGCTTTGGAATGCAGCCTGACATTTTGGCGACTCGGAACAGGGATAGGGAGGTGGTCTCAAAGATTCCCTTGCTTCGTGAAATTTATCGGGACGAAGCTGTTTACGCCGGCGCGGTGCTGAGGGAGTACGCGCGATCCTGGGTGGAACCGACGAAGTTCGATGCCACTGTTCGATCGGGAGATCAGCTTCGTGAGTTCCAGGGTTTAACAGACTTGATGCTGAACAACACAGCTGTCTACGCAGCCGCCTGGGTCCCGGCACCGGATTCCGAACCCGACGATGGCAAGATCGAGCTTTGCCCCATGGTCGGACGACGCGACCTTTTTTCCAAGATGATCCGTGATTTACATGTTCTCCCGATCTCGCAAAAGCAGTTAGATATTCTCGGCCTTCAACATTCTCAGGGCTATTCCGCCGCCGATTTCGACCTGCGCTTTCGGCGTTCAGTTCCCATCAGAACTCAGGTTGACGGAGAGGAGTGGGTGGAAGGAAACCGCTTTCGAGTGGAGGTCCTACCACAAGCCTTACCACTCATCATTCCAAAGGATTTTCAGGCTCCCTGGAAGCAGCGATGACGCCACAAATCTAGTTCTCAACGGGATTTCGGAAAATTCCACGGCTTTAATTGAGGAGGGACAAGTCAAGCTTGATATGATTGTCGCCCCGAAAATAAGCTTTTCTTGCCAGCGCAAGAAAATTGGAGAGGACTCATTTTATGTACGGACGCACCGCGTTTGTCTTGGCCATTCTTTTCGCAGGTGTTTTTGCGTCACCGGCCCTAGCCCAAGATGCAAAGAACAGCCGAAAAGTCGGTTCCTTCCGCCTACTCAAAGTTATTGATGGCGACACGATCCGCGTTGAGGTTGATGGTCGCCCGACCTCCCTTCGACTCTTGGGGATCGATACAGAGGAGTGCTTTCACGACGATAAACGTCGCTCGAAAGCGGCCAACAGCAACTTTGAACAGTATGTCAAAGGCCTCAAAAAAGGGTCTCCTCACCCATCAAAATATCCAACACCGTTTGGGGAAGCTGCTCGCGATTATGCAGTGAAGTTCTTCGCCAACGTCAAGAACGTTGAAGTTGAGAACGACGACCCCAATGAGAAGACAGGCCACTTTGGCCGCATGTTGTCTTATGTTTTTATTGTAAAAGATGGAAAGAGAGTCCACTACAATGCGGAAGTCGTTCGCAATGGCTACTCTCCCTATTACGTCAAGTACGGTCGCTCACGCAGCTACGAGAAGGAATTCAAAGCGGCTGAGCTCGAGGCTAAAGAAGCGAAAAAGGGCATGTGGGGCGATTGGAAAACCATGCGCTGCTATCCCGATTATGACAAGCGTCTGAAGTGGTGGGGCGATCGTGCTGATTTGCTTGATCAATGGCGAAAGCGCGCTCACGCAAACAAGTCAAAACCTGCCGCGGAGCAAGAGAACCTCGTCTCCCTAAATGACGCTAAAGGAATGGAATCCCTACGCAAATTGTCAGGGAAGACGGTCACCGTTTTCGGATCGATCGACCGCATTCGGCACCCTGCAGGAAAAGGTTCGACTGTTGTCTTGAGCGCCAAGCGAGAACGTGTTGACTTTTACCTGAGCGGACGCCTTAAGGAGTCTGGTCAGTTCACTCGTGAGTTTGCGATTCTCAAAGGCACCGTCACGGTTCAAGGAAAATCGATCATTGTTAAGGATGCAAAGCTATTGTTGCCCGCTATCAAGGTGACAAAGGTTGATCCAAAAGAGAAGACCAGCGCGTCCTCTCAACCAATCAACAACAGCCCAGGCAAAGAACTTCTCCCATTCATCTACAATGGAGACGTTCACGGAGCGATCAAGCACCTCAAGACAGTGTTCCGACTCAACGTTGCTTACGGTCCCGTCACCAACGCTGTGGACTCTCCCTACAATCGTGTGGTGGCTATGGGGCTCAGAAAGTCGACTGCGGATGAAGCGATTCATGCCGTCGCTCGTGCGGCCAACCTAAAAGTCGTCAAAGTCTCTCGCTACGTCTTCGTTCTCAAAGACAACGCTATGAGCAAGCAGGAGTTGTTGATCGAAGAATTGGAGCTGAAACTCCTTAATAAAGTCGTCAAAGGCCCGGCGAGCAACGAAGACCGTGAGAAATGGATCGAAGACGTCCAGTTGTTGCTCAACACACTCGGTCGCTTCAAAAAGCCCAAGGCCGAACTGAAAAAGTGGCTTGATAAGAAGAAATTCGCGAAGTCTCGCAAGTCTGATTGAGCGAAAATTAGAGTTCTGAACGAAGAAAGCGCCGAATTTCGGCGCTTTTTTTTTTAGGACGGCTTGTTTGGTTCTTCGTCGTCGCGGCTCTCCGCTTGGATGGTCGCAGTAAGTCTCTTGCGAACGAACTTACCGGTGCCACGTCCCTGAGAAGCTTCTTCTGCCAGGCGATTCAAGGCGACAGAGAATTTCGCCACGTTGCAAATCTTAAGTTTGATTTCGAGCTCGTCCGCTTCAGATACAAGTTGAGAATCGAGGAAGACGAGGCGATCCTTACGGAGGGCTAAGCAACCACTGAGGAAGCGATTCTCGCCGTTAAGACGAAGGCAGAACTCTGGGTCGAGAATATCTGCCGGGCAGATCATCGAGGCAAAGCGAGCAAAAACCTCGCCTGTGTCGGGATCGTCGACGAAGGTTACGAGAACGCTTCGGGTAATATTCCGAATCGCTACTTCCACCTTGAAACCGTCGTTGTATTCGGTGAGCTTCCAATTAAGGACACCGGACACTTTCAATAGTTTAGTGCGAAACTCTGCAAAGCTCACTACAAGAACCCCAACTAAGGAACAAAACGTACATTCAACTGTAACTGTAAGTAGATCATTCTTCTCGCCACTCGACAAGTCATTGCCGAAGACATCGCAGCGAATCGTTGACATGTCAGGTTTGAGAAGGGAATTCAAAAAACACTTCGGCATATTTTGATAGAGTGTCGCCCCATCATGGGAGAAATACACGATGAAATTAGCAATTTGCGGATTCAAAGATTCTGGTAAATCCACAGTTTTCAACGCTCTAACCGGGGTTGATACCTCGGCAGACGAGTCACGAAAGGCACGACTTCAAGTTGTGTCCGTTCCTGATCCTCGTTTGGAGCGACTGCGGACAGACTATTCGCCGAAAAAATATACCCCCGCCAATGTCCAATATGAAGACTTTCCAGGTT
>JARGOJ010001298.1 GCA_029210225.1 Planctomycetota bacterium | reverse complement strand
GTTGGTTTTAAAGGCACCGCAGACGGCTTTATGAAAAAATTAGCCAAACAAAACGGCGGAACCTATCACGAGATTGACTGAGAGAGCCACAAACCAGCAAGACATTAAGATCGCTTTATACGCAACCAAGCCACAGCGTTGTAATATTTACAATAGCCCTAAGCATTCCAGCAAATGCCTAGGGCTATGTTTCATTTATGGACACAAGTCACTTCGAGTACTAGCACAGCTCATTAGGATGATGTTTTTCACTCAAGTCTCTTTCATCTGATAGCTCTGTCCCATCTAATGAAATGCTTCACCGTCTCTATTTTGGAGCGTCCCATGTCTTCTTGGTCAACCTCACTCCTCCTAGCCGTCCTCTGCCTGCTGCCGATCCAAGCTCTTGCTCAGGAGACTCCTGAGAAAAAGGATAACTCAAAGAAGGCCAAAGCGACCTTAACCTGGGCCGGCTGCGGCATCACCAAAAAGGCGTTCATGCACGAATGTGCGAAGGCCTACGAGAAAGCCACGGGCGTCCGAATAGAGCTTAAAGGAGGCGGCGCGACCCTAGGTATTCGTAAGGCTACAGCCGGATCGGTCGATATGGGTGGATCCTGTCGCATCTGTAAGCCAGATGTCACGACGGAGGAAAAGGCGGCCCAAATGACTCTGATCGCCTGGGACGCCTTGGTCTTCATCGCTCATCCGAAAAACCCTGTCAACTCCATCACCCTTGAACAAGCTCGGAAGATTTTCCAGGGCAAGATTCGTAATTGGAAGGAGCTAGGAGGATCGGAAGTGCCGATCTCCCTCGTTGTTCGTCGCGGAAAAATGAGCGGCGTGGGTTATATGGGTCGCCGACTGCTCTTCAACAACCCCAAAACGTCCTATTACGCTCGCTCCCTCGTTGTTCGCTCAAGCGGTCCCCTGGAACAAAAAATCGAGAAGTCCATCGGCGCATTTGGCCTCACAGGAATCTCTAGCGCCAAAAAACGCAAAGTCAAGCAGCTCTCTATCAACAACGTCGCTCCAAGCAAAGCAAACATTGCTAGTGGGAAATACGCCCTCTTCCGCCCGCTCTTCCTCGTCACCAATGGGAAGTCAAAACCCGAAGTTCAGGCCTTCTTGAAGTGGATCCTCTCGAAAGATGGCCAAGCGGTCATTAGTAAACAAGGCACGGTTAACCTCGCTGAAGGCGTCGCTCTCAATGTGAAATACAAGTTTTGGGAGAACATCGACAGGATCACCAACCTTCCAAAGACCGCCAAGAGCTCGGGCCAATAACTCACGCTCCTAAGACGCCCCTTGTCTTAGCAGGAGACAAACATCCATGGGAAAGAGCATTGCGAATAAAATCGCACGCCTTTCAATTCTTCTCATTCTCTTCATTCTAATCGTGGCATTGGGTGGCTTTTACGCCTCAATCCGACAAGCTCAGCTCAGCGAACAACTGGGAGATAGAATCATTGAGTTCGAGAGTTTTCAAAAGAAGCTCCGAGATATCCGAGACAGCGCCAGACAAATCCAAGAGTCTGAACGCGCCTATTTAGAGAGTTACAAGCCCGCCAAAGCTGCTCAGGTGGTAACTCTCACAAAGTCTATGATTCAGCAAATCGAAGATCTGAAAAAGCAAGAGACGCTGATCAGCGCAGACAAAACGGAGTCGGAGCGTCAGTTAATCCACGCCGCCAATTCTTATCGTGGCACCTTTCAACAAGTTAGTGAGACCTGCCAAAGCTGCGGATTCGACAATCGCTCAGGGTTCCGCAAAAAACTGTTCGATCAATCCGCAGACCTCGCAAAGCTCATTCTTGCCCAAGATGACCAGCTCCTCAACGTCGATTTTCTCAAGCTAAGAATCGCAGAGAGCGAGCTGCTCGCGTCGATGAGCAAGAAAACAACGAAGCAGTTCGACAGCTTGGTCGCCCAGCTCGAAGACGATCTGTTGACTAGCTCCGCGCCCCTTGAAACAAAGAACACAATCAAGAGCGTCATCGCCACGTACAGCAAGCTCTTCCAAACTCTCTTCAACGCCGAAATTCAAAAAATAAAGCTGCTGCAAAAGCTCGACCTCGCCACAAACAACGTCCAGCTCGCCGTTGGAAACCTTGAACAAGAGATC
>JARGOJ010000205.1 GCA_029210225.1 Planctomycetota bacterium | reverse complement strand
GGGATCTTTCTCCAGCCTCAATTGATGGGAAGAGAGTTCGATTTTCATGGCCGCAATGGCAGGGTAAAAGTAGACCTTCACATTCGGAATGGCCCGCCCCTCAGAGTCTACAACCCGACCCTTGAAATCGTAAAAAACGGCCTCTTTCTTGTTCTCATTCTCAGCCCCGGTATTAGACTTCAGAAAGTCCTTCCCTGAAATTGCTGACCCTCCGCTCGGTTCTCGTCCCTTTTTCCCAACCTTCGTCTTCTTCGCTGTATTCCCAACAACCGGTTCATCGATGCGAAAGCTCCAGCCTTTGCCTTCCAAGTCCAAAGAAACAGAGCTTTCTCCCTCTGATTTAGAATCTCTCTTTGTATTCTTTTTTTCCGCCCCGGAGCTTTTTTCAGTCAAGTTCTCCGAAGTCTTCTTCTCCCGAAGAGCGCTCTCCTGAAGATCAGTTCGCTTGGCCCGAATCCTCTTGTGAGGGTCCGTTTGACTTGTCGCTCCAGGCTCAGAGTCGATGTCTTTGTCAACGACCAAGAGCTGGAATGACCCAAAGGCAACGAACAAACCAATCACGAATGTAGCGAGGCCAATGGAATAGGTTTGGCGTTTCAAGAGAGCACCACCTTCTTCAATTTCAATGCCTGAATTCACAGTTTGAAATTGGTCTAAAAACGTAGAGGAATTTGAGTCGAAAAGATCCGGCAGCATTGATGCGACCGATACAAAGAACTGGCTGTCAATCAACAAGCCAAGCTGAAGAAGCGAATCCTCTGCCTTTTACTTCTGAGACGCTATCTAGTCAAGTTTTGGTCTCTTTGATCTGAGAAGTTTTAGTCAGCCGAGCCATTCATAGATGCCCATTTGATTCTCGAACAACGCCGAATTGATTTGCTCATCAATAATCCGGCAACGTTTCAAGATCTTAGGCATGTCTTTAATGATGGCCATAGACTTAGGAATATTCGCCAGAGCGAAGCAATGACAACCACCAAAGAGCTTGGCGACATTGAGTAGGACCGGCAAACTATCGACGGTCATGATATTGATATTTTTCAGGTCTAAGATAATTCTCAAATGACCTTTTTGACGCAGCTCTAAGAGCATGGCCCGGAGCTTGGCCGTGGTCTGGAGCGACATGATGCCGCCACAGCGGACGATGGCGTTCTCTTTGACAGCGGTGAGATCGGGTATGGCCATCGCCGGCACATACTCTCCCGATTCTCCGAGACGGGCCCGCACTCTTTGCATGCGGCCTTTTTCTTCCTCTAAGGCGCGGGCAATATTCTCGGAGCTTTGGGCGCGGATCTTATCGATCTCTTCCTCGACCCGCTGCTTCTCTTCTTCAGTAATTCTCTGAATCAACTGTTTGGCTTTATCTCTCTCCCGGCTCGTGATTTCACCGATGTCAGGCAAGCGCTTATTCTTATCGATGCTGCCAAACCACCGCGCCAATGACTCTCGATCGACCTTACGAATTAAATAGCGTTCAAGACGCTTTAGAAACTCATTGGCTGTTGAGATGCGACTGACTGCAGAATAGGCGAGTCCCTGCTCTAGGAGCTGCTCAAGCTCTTTGGGTAGCTCACATTGAGCCCGAACCCGATTCATAAAGAATTGAGGACTCTTACTGGCCCAGATGCCATCCAAGAGGTAATCCCGCCAATCAATGGGCCCGGTGAGCATCTCTACAAAGACCACTGAGAGCGAGAAGATATCGGTTTGAGCGGTGGCTGTGTGAAGGGCCAGCTCAGGAGCCATATATTGCGGCTTACCAATCTCTGTCCCTTTTAATCCTCCCATGGGATTGATATTGGAGATTTGGGTCAGGTCATCTTGCTTCAGGGGGTCCTCGGTCACTTTGGCGATGCCGAAGCCGAGGAGTGTGGCGTGGGGGGTGTAGTCTTCGTTGGAGACGACGACGCTGCCGAGATGAAGGTTGCGATGAAGGACACCTTTCTTATGACTGTAGTCGAGAGCTGCGAGGGCCTGACGAAGTATGGCGCAAGCCTGCATGGGATCCATAGGGCCATTGTCTTCGAGGATCGAAGCGAGGTCGCGCCCAGGAACGTAGTTCATGGTGAAGTAGAGATAGCCGCCCGGGGTTCGACCGAAGTCTCGAGCCGCGACGATATTCGGGTGGACGAAGGAATAGAGCACCCGAGCCGCACGAGTAATACGCTTCCGGCCTTCTTCGTCCTCAGGGTCACGGAGAAGCTTGAGTGTCACTTGGACGTCGAACTCTTCGTGACGGGCTAGGAATACAACGCCGACCTCATTGCGATTGAGGACTCTTAGTAATTCGTATTCCTCGAACTCGCCTTGATATTCCTCAATAGCGTCGTACATGACTCTTGCTTTCAAACAGTCTCATGAAAGGGCCACACCCAATGTCCTCAAGATCTTTACAAAGATAGGCGGGAAGCGCCCGCCTAATCATAGGCTTCCTTTGGAAAGCCACCAGACCATATTCTCCGTTTTAACCCTTGAGAAGCTCTTCAGCGCCTCTTTAGACATCTTTACAGAGCCGCGAGGCTTGCTTTCGCCGCTTCGATGGTCTGGTCAAGGATCTCTTTGTCATGGCTCAATGAGATAAACCACGACTCATAACCGCTGGGAGGCAGGGCGACGCCATTCTCAAGCATCTTATGGAAGAACTTCCCGAACTTCTCGTGGTCGCAAGCAGCGGCCTCATCGAAGTTTGTCACGGCTTTTTGATCGGTGAAGAACACTGTGACCATCGATCCCTGGCGCTGAATGATCCCTGGGACACTCGCAGAATCTAATGCTGCACGAAGGCCCGCTTCGAGATAGGCACCTTTTTCTTCAAGACGCTCATAGGGACGATCTTCTTCTTTGAGAGCCCTCAAGGATGCCAAGCCCGCGGCCACAGCCAAGGGATTCCCCGACAAGGTTCCCGCCTGATAGCAAGTTCCCAGAGGTGCCAAGCACTCCATGATCTTGCGCTTGCCGCCAAAAGCAGCTAGCGGCAATCCGCCGCCGATGACTTTGCCAAAAGTCGAAAGGTCGGGAGTAATAATAAAGAGGCGCTGCGCTCCCCCCCAAGCAACTCGGAAGCCAGTCATGACTTCGTCAACGATCAGGACAATGCCGTATTCGTCGCAGAGCTTTCTCAGTCCCTCTAAGAATCCGGGAGCGGGATTGATCACCCCCATGTTGCCAGCGACAGGCTCAAGAATGATCGCTGCCACGTCGTCTTTGCCTCGGCTCTCAACCAAGGCGCGGGTGGCCGCGAGGTCGTTGTATGGAGCGACTAGGGTGTCGTTGGCCGTGCCTTTGGGAACACCGCTGCTGCTGGGGACGCCAAAAGTGGCGGCGCCAGAGCCGGCTTTCACGAGCAGGCAGTCGCCGTGACCATGGTAACAACCCGCGAATTTGATGATGGCATCCCGCCCTGTGTAAGCGCGAGCGAGGCGTAAAGCCGTCATGCAGGCTTCTGTTCCTGAATTGACGAGGCGCACCATATCCATAGCGGGGAGGGCATCGACAAGCTCTTCCGCAAGGTCAATCTCTCCAGAGGTTGGCGCTCCGAAGGACGTTCCTGTGGCAGCAGCGGTGCCGATGGCTTCGAGGATGCGACTGTCCGTATGCCCCAAGATCATTGGGCCCCAAGAGCCAACGTAATCGATGAACTGACGATTATCCTGAGAGTAAACATAAGGGCCTTCGGCGCGTGCGATGAAGACCGGGTTTCCGCCGACGCCTTTGAAGGCCCGAACCGGACTATTGACTCCACCAGGAATCACCTTTTGAGCCCGCTCGATAAGAGATTGATCACTGTTACTCATAGCTCTCTACTTCTAAAGACCAGGCCTCAATCAAGCGTTCATTTGCTTTCGAGGCCCGGTTTAATCTCTAATTGTGATTATTTGCGTTTCTTGGCTATCCCATCGATGCGCTTTTTAAAGCGGCGGGCCAAGCGAGTTTGTTTCGATTCCAGGCGAACCTTGCGCCCCTTTATAAACATGCCGACAACCCTTGAGCTAGGCTCAAGAGGATGCCCCGAAGAAATGATTAAGTCCGCGACCTTCCCCTTCTCCAACGATCCATAACGATGGTCCATACCCATGATTTGGGCGGGGGCGAGGGTGATTGCATGGAGCGCTTGCTCTGGTGATAAACCAAAGGCCGCCGCCATACCCGCCTCGAAGGGCAAGATTCGGGCGTTGCTCGCGTCTCCCGATTGAATCGCGTAGAGCACCCCAGCCTTTTGCAAGGCCACAGCGTTCTTATAGGCTGAATCATAAGGAAGAAAAGCTCCCCGAGGCACAGCCATGATCGGCCCAATGATAACCCGGACCTTACGAGCAGCCAGGTAATCAGCCACCTTCCAAGCATCCCTTGCGCCGCGAAGAATCAATTCGAGCTTCTGCTTTCGTGCCCACTCAACAACATCCACGATCGCCTTGGCGCTCTGGACATTCACGATCACCGGCTTCTCTCCTTGAAGATAAGGAATCATTGCCTCGTATTGAGGGTGAAGCTTGGTCCCCGCGTTCGCACGTCGCTGCTTGTGATAAACCCGAGCCTTCTTCAGATACTCAGTGATAGGCTTGATCGTGCTCTTCGCTGGAATGTTCATGACGAGGCCAAGGTTCTTCACGACCTTCATCTCGTCAGCAATCACACCATCCAAGTGAATCACCGAGGCCTGCCCGGAGATACTCCCCCCAGAGGGCAAAGTCAACGCGGTAGTTGTTCCTGCCAGGCGCGTCACTGGAATCAACTCCGAGTGAGGATGGACGCCTTCAAGGGCGATCAAGTCCGGCTGAAAGCGCCCCGCTTCCCGAACGTCCTGAGTCTCGTCCGCCGAGCCGATCTCTGTCAGCCCAAGCTCGGTCCCAGAATCGATCAAGCCAGGAGTCACAGTAAGCCCCTTGCCGTCAATCACTCGGTATCCTTTGGGAATGGTGACCTTCGGCCCTAAGTCAACGATTTTGCCCTTGGCGAAGAGAATCGTGCCGCGAAACGGCGTGTCAGAAACAGGGTGAATCATTGCGTCTTTGATCGCGTAGCGGCCTTCTTTTTGGACCTTGAACCTCAGGTTGCCCTTATGCTTTGGAATCGCGAAGCCCTCTGGAGCTTTTGAATGGCGCTTGCCCTGCTTATCGAAGTAGACCTCGCCATCGACCAATGTCATGACCGTCCGACTGAAAATCGATAAAGGGTGACCATTCCAAATAGAGAGGTCCGCGTCCTTACCCACCTCGATGCTGCCGACAAAGTTATCGATGCCAAGCTGCTTCGCTGGGTTTAGCGTCACCAAGCGCAAGATTTGATTCTCATTGAGGCCGCCATAGCGCGCTGACTTAGCCGCTTCGAGCGGCAAGTGACGAATGAGTTCGCCGCTATCACTGTTGATAGAGACGGTCACTCCCGCCCGAGTCATAAGCGCAGCATTGTGCGGAATCGCATCGAAAGCCTCAATCTTATAAGCCCACCAATCGGAGAAGGTCGAGCCCCCCGCCCCGTGGCGAGCGATCTCTGGGGCCACTTTATAGCCATCCAGAACATGCTGAAAGGTCGCGATCTTGAAGCCAAACTCCTCGGCCACCTTAATCAACATCACTATTTCATCAGAGCGATAACAATGACAGTGGACCTTGATATCACCGCTCAGAATCCCAGCATAGGTCTCCAAGCGAAGATCACGGCGCGGCGGCACCACGTTCTTACCTGCGGCCTTGGCGGCCCGGTATTTCTTCCAATCGTTCAGGTAAGCTCGGCCTTCTGTGAAGGCTCGGCGCATCGTCATCATGACGCCTTGACGGGTCTTCGGGAATCCACTACGGCGCGTTGGGTTCTCCCCAAGGGCCATCTTTATGCCCCGCGGAGCCCGCTTGAAATGGAGATCGGGAGCCGACTTGCCATAGCGGAGCTTGATAACCTGCGCTTGGCCTCCAATAGGATTCGCGCTGCCATGAAGCAACAAGGCGCTGGTCACACCACCGGCGAGCGCACGATAGATAGAGACGTCTTCATGATTGACGACATCCCCAATACGAACCTCTGGGGAGAGCTTCTCAGACATCTCATTAAGGCCCCCCTCAATCGCAATGTGAGAGTGACAATCAATGACTCCGGGCATTACAAACTGGCCCGATGCATCGATCACCAAGGCATTCTTCGCGCCCTTCAGCGCGGAACCAATGGCTTTGATCTTGCCCTCAACTATATAGATATCACCCTTGGCAATAGTCTCTCCCACAACCGGGAGGATGGTCGCGTTCTTAATGAGAACCGGACGCCCTTCAGCCCGTCGCTTAGGAATGCGATCTTCTGGCGTCTCTGTCGCAATGTCTTTCTTCGCCGCCTTCCCAGGTGTTTTCCCAGGCTTCTCAGGGGCCGCAAACAATAGAACTGGTGCGCTCAGGGCTACGAACGCTGACAAAAGAAACTTCTTATTCATCGATCGTCTCCTTCACCATGACCCTCGTCACAGCCGCAGCCGCTTAAGGGCTTATCGTGTTGATGGGTCACGTCGTTGGCACTCTTGGGGGCGCGCTTGGCCGTCCAAGCGGTATCCTGGCCCATAGGAGAGCTGAGGGTGCCTTCGATCTTGTCCTTTTTGATGATCCCCGTGGCTTTCAACTTCACCTTCTGACCTTGAACCTCGGTGTTCGCGGTGAATCGAATCGTCTTGCCCTTCACCGAGCCTTTGAGCTTTGCCAATCCAAAGGGAGTCTCGATGGATCCGGTCAGATCATTGCCCTTTTGAACAAGCTTAAGCGTGCCCTCAAGGCGGCCGTTCCCGATATCAATGGTCCACTTTCCAGTGAGGTTCTTCACCCCGGTAGGCACCTGCGCCGGAGCGCTTGTTGTCTTCTTGGCAGCCTTGGTGCCGAAGTCATGGACGACACCATCGACGATCACCATGCGAGGACGAGAGTCCTTATCTCCAAGCGCAGCAGTAAGAATCGTAACGTTCGCGACCTTGCCCTTCTCAAGAGTCCCAAGATGTCTGGCGACACCGAGGAGACGGGCCGGGTGAGTGGTGAGCGCGGCGACGGCTTGCTTCTCTGTGAGGCCATGTTTAATCAATAAGCGAATGCGAGCGTAAATCTCGCCTGGGTCTTTCAAACCCTGGCTGGAGAAAGAAACAAAGACCCCGGCCTTGTGGAGAACAATCAAGTTCTTCACTTCCTTGGTCCAAGCCTTTACTTTGCTTTGATAAACCCGAGGGCGCTCTTGAAGGCGCTCCAAGACCTTGGCCACATCGACGGAATCCTTGGCTTTCTTGTCATCTTTCTTCTTGTCGTCGATCAGCTCCAGATCGGAAAAGGCTCGGAGGGCAGCCTTCGCCGAGAATGGCCCTTTAATGGGACCTTTCTTACCAGGCTTCTTTTCTTCTGCTTTCTTTGGCGCTTTTGGTTCTGGAGCCCAATTCAAAGTCCCAATCACGGGAATTTTGCGCTTTGCGATCGTCTCCGCGTGGCGATAGGCCTGACGGGCTCCAGTCAGAACTAGGGGATAGCCAAACTCCTTAGAAAGAGTCATGGCCCTGAGGATCTCATTCTCTTTCGAGGCCGAGAAGAAAACCGAGAGACGCTCCTTCACAGGTCCGGCCATAACCCGATCCATGAACTCCAGGTCAGGATCATAGAGAGGGCGTCTGAGACCACCAGATGCCCGCTTAAAGGCGTCCCGCGAGATCCTGTGGTGCTGAGCATCGGAGAGGAACTGACGGAGGTGGCTCATCACCCCCATAGCTGTGCTTGGATAGCCCTTGCCGCCTCCTGAATAAAACGATCCATGCAAAGCCGTATCTTGCTTGAAGACCAGCTCCCGGCGCTTACCGCTACGGAGTTGGACCAAGCTGCTTCGCCCGCCAAAGTATCCGAACTGTGGAGCGACCAAGGCGCTCGTAAAACCGGCCTTTTGATGCGCGACCGCTTCTTTGGGAGGAAGATAATGCTGTCCTGCTTGATAGCTCGGACGAAGCCCTTTGCGCCGGGCCAGGGGCATCGTGATTGGAGGTCCAGCTTGAAGATCCGGCGCCTCGCTCTCCCTTTCCTCGCGCTTCTCTTCAGCTGGTTTTGCCCCAGCGAAGCCGAGGTGGGTCCAAGCGTCGATAAAGCCTGCGTAGGCGACCAAGCCCTTGCCGTCGATCACGCGAGCGTCGGTGGGAGCTGTGACTGCTCCGATTCCCTGAATCACGCCATCCTTGATAAGGATCGACCCCGTCATGCGCTGACCGGGCTTGGCCTCGATGGTCAAATTCTTAATGAATACTGGGCGGGAATCGGGCTCACCCTGAGCCATAGGTGACAAGAGGGCGAAAGCTAGAGCGATCAGACACGCGCTCCCTACTTGTCGGCCTTTTGTGGGCTTTCTCAGCATGCTCATCCTCCTGGAAAAGAGAGCGAAACGGTCGAAATGGGAGCACTGCATACGATATCTGAGCCTCTAAAAGTTCAAAGGCTCAGATACGGGCAGGAATCGTGAGGGTTGGACCTAGCTTAGAGTTCCAACACCATATTTTTGAAGGAGTGGGCGAGTGGAGCTGTGAAGCTTGACCTCTCCAGTGAAGCTTGAGCACAGGATTGGAAGGAAAGCCGCCGCACGCTCGTAGAGAGTTTCGTCATCGAGGATGACCTCTTTAACATCGCCATCCACACGCTCACGAAGAGTTTTGAAGATGAACTCATGCTCTTGGTAGAGCAGGGCTGGAGCTTCATTGTCCTGAGCGACATTGTAGAGATTACGCCACTGTGTGAGGAGATATTGCAAATCTGCGCCGATCTCGGCGGCGGTGCAGTTCACGCCCTCTGTGCGAATCACGTAACCCAATGAATCAGGGGGATCAAGTTCCCGCAGAATATCCCGAAGACGGCGACGTTCGTTGCCATCGACGATCTTTTTCGAGACGCCAAACTTCTTTGTTCCTGGCATGAGAACAACGTAGCGCCCGGGTAGACTCAAGTGGGTTGTCAGCGCAAAATCGTTGTTGCGATGACGGTCACGATTGAGCTGAACGAGAACTTCGCGGCCTTCAACGAGCATATCGCGAATCCCATCGCCAGGGCGTCCGCCAGGGCCGTAGGAGTCATGCACATTAGAAATGTGAAGGAAGCCTTCCCAGTTCAGGCCAAAGTCCACAAAGGCAGCCTGACAGGATGGTTCGGAGTTCACAACACGGCCCTTGTAGATGTTTCCGACTAATTCGGAATCGTCCCCAGGACCATTGACCAGGTCTGTCAGACCGTGATCATCTACAATGGCGATGCTTTCTTCACCACCGACGTTGGATACGAGCACCCGCTTCATCCGTTAACCTCTATAGATATTGACTTCGAATCGTTGCCGCTGGCGGCAACGCGATATCAAAACAAACCAAGGCCAAGAATGCTACTGCCTGTCTCTGGAAGCTTTCACTGATTCAGCTCTTCCTGATCACGGATTCAGGCCCAGAATCTCCTCTGCTTCCCAAAGATCCTGAAGCATCTGGCTAGCTGGCCCCCGCGCACAATACTCGTAGAGCGCCGAAGCGGGAGTTTGTTCGAGGTTGATTTCGATCATCGTCGCGCCATTTTCAAGCGCCAAGGATGGCAAACTCGCCGCCGGATAAACGACTCCGGAAGTGCCGATTCCTATGAAAAGGTCACATTGTCGGATCGCTTTCGTGGCTTTCCCCAAAACATCTTCCTTCATGCCATCCCCAAACCAGACAATGTCAGGGCGTAGCCACGCCCCGCAATCACACTTCCAGCTCTCCATCTCAAGCTCGGAGATGTCATGGATCCGATTCTCTTTCTCACAACGGGCCCGCCACAGGCTGCCATGAAACTCTAGGACGTTCTTGCTCCCAGCCATTTGATGAAGACCGTCTATGTTCTGGGTCACGACCGTCAGCTCTGGGAGTTCGGCTTCCATCTCCGCGATGATGCAGTGCCCCTCATTCGGCTCGCAATCCGCCACCGTCGCACGACGCATCTCATGAAACTCCCAGACTTTCTCAGGGTCACGATAGAAGGCTGCTTGGCAAGCATAGTCCTCCCAGTTGTATTGATCCCAGGTGCCCCCCTTGCCCCGATAAGTAGGGATCCCACTCTCCGCCGAGATACCCGCTCCAGTAAAGATGACCACTTTCTTAAAGTCCCGTAGCGATTTGCCCATAACTCTTATCTCGCTGTTCTATTTTTCAATAAGGAGGGAAGTTAGAAAGAAGGCCGAGCGCTGGCAAACTTTCAAAAGAAATCTATTTCTCATTCGAGAGCCGCTATGATCACGTTCGATATAGAGCAAGGAAGATCTGGCTTACAGGAGGTCCCAAGCCCATGACTCTCAAACTTAGCTTAGAAGAACGCATTCAACGATTTAAAGAGCAAATCAAAGACCCGGTTGGAAATCTGAACCTCTTAACCCTCACCGAAGAAGTCGTAGGAATGGATGCTTGTGTCTCTTGCGCGGCCAAGCTCAAGGGAGAGGAGAGCACGCGCTGTAACCTCTGCGCGGATGCGTTATGGATGGCCCTGTTCAACGACAAACGCCCCCGAGGCGCCGTTCACCGCCCCTCAATGTCTATCAACGACCTCGAACACTACGACGACTGAGACCCAAGCGCCGCAAACGCCTTGGTAAAAGCCGGGCCGATCCAGTCGGGGAAGGCCGCTTCGAAATCCGTCGCGACATCCTTTGAGCTCTCCCGCTCAACCGAGGTCATAATGTCGGGGCTAAGACCACAGGGAGAAATGAGCTGAAAGCGGCTTAAATCGTTGTTCACGTTCAAGGCAAAGCCGTGATAGCTCACCCAGCCCTCAATACCGATCCCTATTGATGCGATCTTCCGCTCGTCGACCCAAACCCCAGTCCAACGGTCTTTACGACGGGCTTTGATGTCCGCGAGATCACCGAGGGCATCAATCAAGACTCCTTCGATCATCCGCAAGACGCCTCGGGCATCCTTCTTTTTGCCTTCGAGCTTTAAAATGGGATAACCCACGATTTGCCCCGGCAAATGCAAAGTCGCCTGCCCACCACGAGCCACGTTGACCACGGGAATTTTAGCCATGCTCGCCCCTGCCACAGCCATCGCGCTCTCTTTTAGAGCCCGTCCCACAGTGACCACCTCGGGATGCTCGCAGAGCACGAGAGCGTCCTCGACCTCGCCCTTGGCCCGCTGCTTCAGCCGCGCCCGCTGCTTAGCGAGGGCTTCCTCATAGTCAATAAGACCCCAGTTTTCGATGGCAATGGTCATGCGGCTGCCCCCAACAACGGGAAAGGATTACCTAACCGTCCGGGGCGCACACCAAATGCGAAAGGGTAGACACAGGGTCTACCCCTACATGGCCATTGGATTTGTACAGAGCCCAAAGAAATGCGAGGAATCCGTAGGGGCAGACCCTGTGTCTGCCCTGGATTTGAT
>JARGOJ010000204.1:9851-11374 GCA_029210225.1 Planctomycetota bacterium | reverse complement strand
CGTTGTATGCGTAAAGTGGGCGCCCGTCTGGCTGCTCCAATTCATTGTAAGACAAGACATTCTTAATGATGTTGGGTAGGGACATGATCATCTCCAAACGTGGTGTGTGTTCTGCCTGCAGTGCTTGAATTCGTAAGTTCGACAATCTATGAGTGTTTAAATCTATGTGATAAGCGTTCCAGATAAAGTTTCAATGTTGAAATCCCCCTCTAATTCTTCAATAACTCCCAGGCCAACTGCAACGACTTGGGACCAAATCCCTTGACCTTCACTAAAGTCTCGCAAAACTGGCTTTCAGACTTGGCTTTGACGGCCTTCACCAGGCCATCAAGCTCTCCGTCTTTTACAGCTTCCATCAAAGTAATGACGCGTGGCGCGATGATATAGGTGATGCCCCCACGGTCGTAACCTGCGGCCTTCATGAGATTCCCAACCTCACCAGCGTCTTTGCCAACGACGGTCTTTGGATCCGCGAATCCAAGCTCCGCAAGCTTCTCTCTCAAAGCCCACGCCTTTTCTAGGGAATAGGAGTAGGTGGCAAGCATAGCGATGACTAGGTTCAGTCGCTGATTTTGGTTCAATTTCACTTTTGATCTCCAAAAGTCATTTATGTGCTTTAGTCTACAGTCTCAAAAAAACAAAAACTAACGATCTGGCGTTCTGGACCCGGCGTGCTAGATTGCCTGTGGAACCTAGCGTTCATTTAACTCAAGTCAACACTTGAATCGCCCCTCTCCTTTGGTGCCGCTTCTATCCAAATCGCCGCAATCGGAAAGACCCCAGGTTGCGCCTCTCCAGGTTGAATTTTTCTCAAACCGAAAATCATAGATTTCTCCCAATCCCTTAGTTTCGAGGCTCCAGGGATCGGCGGAGTACTCATTTTTACACGGTCTTGCCTCAGCCCTCGAATGATCTCGGCAGCCGTGTCACTGGGACACGCTTGGATGCACTCGCCGTCCTGGGAGGCAATGTGATATTCGAAAGACGCCGAGTCTTCGCGAACCATGCTTCCTCTTGTGTCGAGCCTGCGGACTACATAGGCCAGAAAAACAAAACCAGAACTGAGGTCGGGGACATTTCCTAGTTTTTTGAGAATTGATTCAAAGCTCTCCGAGGGCAACATCGCGACTCCCGCTCCTCTTCTCAGCCCTGTTTCTCCTCTTGCGCCGATCTTTGTTCCTCCTATCAGGTCTCGACAAGTCTGCGCAACCAGAGGGTGATTCAGTCCAATCCTTTTTGGAGCCTCAGCTCGGATTCCGTCGTTTCTCTCGAGTTTCAAACCAGTATCTGCGCTGAGAAAACCAAGCTGGCCGTCAGGCAATTGGATCACCGGGGCAGCTTCAGTCATTGCGATTGGCTCTCCATCCGGGCCGTCCTTCAAGGTGACCTTGGTCCAACCCGGAACGTCTCTTACTGATAGATTTCTCATCACAAAGGCCTCTAGATCACCTTCGTTCACAGGTCCACGGCTTAGCTTCGCGACCTTGGATTGATCGCGATAGGCCTTATCTGTTTCGCTCCAT
>JARGOJ010000204.1:9446-9841 GCA_029210225.1 Planctomycetota bacterium | reverse complement strand
ATCAAGGCGCTGGTCATCGTCTGCCGTCCACGGGCCAAAGTTCTCCCCCATCATCAAATTGGCTAATTGATCCATGGGAATGAGCGACATGGTCCGAGCGTAAAGTTCTAACCAACGCTTTTCATCGATGTCCTTCACGATGCGACCGAGTTTGGCCCGGCAACGGCCGAGTACCCGCTCTTCTCGACTCCCCTCGAGGACCAAGGTGTGAACAACGACGGTGCAAGAGCTGCCATAGCGGTGAACCCTCCCAACTCGCTGCTCTAATTCCATAGGGTTCCAAGGCACGTCAAAATGAATGAGACGCCAAGCCACTTGAAGATTGATGCCTTCCCCCCCAGACCGGGAAGAGACAAGCACTCGGGTCTTTGGATTCTGCCGAAAGCGGTCAATTT
>JARGOJ010000204.1:6465-9421 GCA_029210225.1 Planctomycetota bacterium | reverse complement strand
AAAACCACAGATCCTTGTCCAAGACGCTGTTCCAGACGCCTCTTAAGTACATGGACTGTCTCAATAGGTTGGGCGAAAATGACAAATTTGTCCTTGGGATCGTTGTCGAGCCAAGTCCAGATATGATTTAGTTTTTCAGCAATGGCATCTGTTTCAATCAGCGCAGTCCCCGCTTTGAGCACTTTTGCCAAAACATCCTTTTCAGTAAAGAGAGGGTCCGTGTCATTGAGCGACTCTTCCCCATCGGATTCATTGGGGAGCTTCAGGGCATCTATTAATCGCTTCTCCAGACTCTCAAAGCTCTCGTCTTCTCCGCCACCGCGATAGGGACGAAGGGCGAGCAAAGCCTCTTTAAGTTCGGGGATTGTGCCCCCAGTATCACCGTGGCGATAGGCTGAACGCGCTAGGTAAGCCAGGCCTGCATTAGGACTGGAAGCGCACCATTGCAGCGCTTGGGCTCTTCTCCATGCCATGGGGCGCGTCGTCTTTTTGGGCGTAAAGAGCCGGTAGACGTCTTCGAGCCATTGCTGATATTCCTGACTCACTCGGACCTTGGTGGGAGCGTGGACATGGCGCACCGGGAATAACGGTCGCCCCTCCCAATCTTTGATATCGTCCTTAATTCGATAAATGACCTTGCCCTTGGCTTTTTCTTCATTGCCGGAAGGATCTAAAAGCCGGAGTAAATTCCTGAAGCGAGCGTCGTGGCCCTGGTGGGGCGTGGCGGTGAGTAGTATCAATCGGCCGTCTTTGACAAGGCGCTCTTCGACTAAGGTTCGGATAAGTTTCATGCGGCGCTTGGGAGATTTGCCATCGTCCGACCAATCAGAGAGGTGATGAGCTTCGTCAATGATTAACAAATCCCAGGGCCCCGACTGAGACACCATTTCTAGGTTGTTAACCCCACCCTTTTGACTGTAAACTGCTCTATGTATAGACGCCACAACAAGAGAATCGCTGTTATTGGCCGTCAAACGAGCTTCCTGACAGTCACTGGTCCAGGCCCGAGGATGAAGCCCAAGCTTTTCAAATTCTTCGATGACGTTGCCCACCAAGCGCGCCTGTGTGAGATAGAGAGTTCTCAGTACTCGCCCGACGTTTCGCTCTTTTAATCGTCTGAGAATAAGCCCTGCAGTGATTGTCTTTCCCAGGCCCACTTCGTCGGCGATGAGCACCCGGTCAAGCTCGGAGTGAGACAAGACGTGATCGACCAAGGACAATTGATGCACCAGCGGGTCAATGACTTCGGAGTCCAAGAGGCGATGTCTATCCTCTAGGAGGAGCCACAAGGCCTCTAAGCGCCCTATCGACGCACGAGTCTCTCGGGGCCAGCTGTGATCCTCTGACGGAGCAGTGAGAACCTCTAAGCAGGTGGGAATCGCGGCGATATCTATTTCGGCTTCCCGAAGCGCGTAGCTGCTAGGGCGCTCCGCGTCGTCTTGACCGGAATACACACGGTCAGGAAGGGAGCAAGTGTCGTATTGGGGATAGGGGAATTCCGCCCGTTGAACAACGGCGCGTAACTCGTCACTTTTTGGAGTACGTAAAATAGACGGCCAATCTCGCATCGATTCGTTCCCTTCTAGTTCAGGCCGTCATTCTCTTCGAGATCGCGGTCATGGTTGTTTTCATGTCGTGGACTTCGCAACGCATCGCGTCGTTGTTTTCCCGAACCTTGCCGATGTCCTCGTTGGTGAGGGCTGCAATCACTGGGCCCAATGGGTCCCGGTGTTTCTCCAGATACTCTTCATCGAGTCTAATTCTTAATGCGTCGTAATGACGAGAGAGTAATTGCTCGGCCTTTTTCGCGGCCGCAGTGATCGATTGACGTCCACCGTCTAAGAATGAGTCAAGAATTCGGTCCTTGGCTCCTTTGCCGTGATTTTTACCGTCTTTCACAGCGGCTTCGCAGACGAGGGTGATCTCTTGAATGATCACTTCAACAAGCTCTTCCTCGACTGATTCCCGGAACCGATCCAAGTTATCCTCGGTCCACTCGATACACTGCGCCGCGTGCTGTCGCATTGCACGGGTTTTGGCTCGAACATTGGACTCCTCTACAAGCTCCGGTTCATATTTCTTTGCGGTCTCGCTCAGTCTTTCAATCAGGCTTGCATCTCTTTTGGCGAGCTGTTCAATCGTCGCTTTAATAGTGTCGACGATATCTGCTTGCCAGCGGCTGGCGACGGCGTCGACCATCGCGCGAGTGAGGCCCGTGGGGAAATTGACGTCCTTGGTCTTCCAGGTTCCGTTTCTTTTGAGCGCCGCGTTGAGGGACGACCAATAGAGCTCTCGGGCTTTCTTGACCATCGACTCTAAGCGCTGGGTCGCTAATTTCTCTGAGAGAAGGCAAACGTTCTTTATTCGCTCGGGGATGGTCGTTTTAAGGATGCCGCTAATCTCCCCGTGAAAGGCTTGCATTTGACCGCGCAGTTTTGAACCTTCTGTCTGGATAACCTCACAAAATCGACGCCAGTCATGGATTGACCTCGCTTCCTGAGCATTGGCCTCGTCAGCATATTCCTCAAGGATTTCCTCAATGATTCGGCTGACGGTTCCGAATGATCTTTTCAAATCGACCTGGTGAGATTCAATACGATCCGAAATAATGGACTGAATGCTCGACAGCAAGCGAGGGATACCCGTCACTTCAGGCTTGTGGATAAAGGCAGTATCAAAGTACTCTTCTTGAATATTGATAAAGTCACTGGCTGATGTACAAATCACTTCGAGAGAATCGCAAATCGTGGCGATCACTTCTTCACGATTCCGTCGATCACTCTGAGGAAGATCCTCAAAAGACTTTGATTGAGCCAAAGCGCTCCGCAACTGCGCCTTAACCTTCTCCTCCATAGACTCAGCGAGCGTGCAAAAGACTTCATGTTTGTCGGGCATGGCCTGTCGCTTGCGCTTGGCTTTATTCCGCGCTTCATTGTATTGACCCTTGGCGACGTTA
>JARGOJ010000204.1:0-6455 GCA_029210225.1 Planctomycetota bacterium | reverse complement strand
AGAATGCGAATAGAAGCGGCTTTTTTCTTCCCTGCGAAGAGTAACTTGGTAATCACTCCAGTGCGCTCAAGGAGCCCTGCGACGGATTCAGCCAGCCCATTGTTCCTCATGACAACGACTAGGAGATCCCCGCCCTTTCTGACGAATTCCTCGGCGACTTTTCCGGCAGGGTCACCGACAACGCCGATGCCTGGGAGGTCGACGAGGGTGGCGTATTTTAGCCAGTCTACATCGAGTTCTAATTGTAAGCTCGCGATGAGGGGAGCTAAGGGACCCGCCGCGCGAAACTTTAGAGCTTCTTGGAAATCCCATTCGTCTTCATAGTCTCTGGCGACGAGGTTTTCTTGCTGGCCAATCTTCGTTCGTACTTCATGGAGATGGTCTTCATCGAGCGTATCGAAGACGGCGTTTTCCGGATTGAATTCGTGCCCCATGAGCTGGCGAAGGCCAGCCAGGAGAGTGACCGAGGATCGGGTCTCACTGGGGGAGAGCATGGTTTGAGCTTGGCTAAGCATGTATTCGGCAGCTTCGGATTTTTCTTCGTTCTTTTTACCGTCAGCTGCTTCGTCGGCGGACTCAAAGCCGAACGCGTCTAATTCTCCAAGAGCTTCGTCCACGGATTCAGCTTCAACGTTTTCCGAGGGGAAGCTCAATTCTCCGCGACGGACAAGATAATTCTGAATCGTGAAGGCGAGTTGGTTGAGTTTTCTCTTGGGGTGATAAACCGCGTGGAGAGCGTTTTCCTCGGCGTATTTGACATGGGTTGCCTGCGCCGTGAGAGGACCCACGCCTCCCGAGGGGAGGGCCGTGTAGCCGAGGAGGGCGTTTATGAGAGTGCTTTTGCCAACCTGACTTTCGCCGACGAAGCCAACACTCAAATTCATGTCTTTGCGGACGAGCTGGCCGAGGGCGGAAGATCCGAAGTCGAGGTTGGTGATATCCTCAGAGCGCTGTCGCTGGAGGTAGGGTCGCAGAGTGTCCTTGTAGAAGTCAAGCAAGGCTTGGACAGCGGCAGCGAGTTCGTCGTTCATAGTTTTTTGGTCCCCTTATTCCTAGTACTCTGCGAATTGCTTGTGTTTTTTGCTTTCGTCAATTCTGACTTCGACTGCCCTACTGAGCGCTCAATTGACGCCCCGCCATGAGCTTTGCAATAGCCGGAGGAAGGGGCGCCTCATCTTCCGCTGCTTCTGAGGATTCTGGGCGCTTCGTCTCGTTTCTGATGGCGATAGACTTACGATACTCTTCAGCTTCAGCGAGTTTCGTAAACATGATCTTTCCGTGATGTGCCTCCACGGCTGTGACAATTTCTTCCGCCGTTAAATAGAAGTATTCCCGTCGTCGATTGACTCTGTTGACACGCCGATCATCGAAGAGCTCGTGAAGTTGCCGCTCCAGGTCTGGAGCGTTCTTTGAGTAGATCATTGCGTGAACATCGAAATTAAACGGAACAGAGGCGCTGCTGAGTTCTTTCACTCTGTCTAGAGGTTCAAGGCGCCGGGTCATTCCAATCTTGAAGACATTTTCCCCGAATGATCCAATATTGGAGATAATGTAAACATGCCCAGACTTCGTTAATTGAGCTTGGGACAGGGCCTTTTTACTGTTCTCCTGAGCCTCCAAGAGTTTCCGCTGAAGCTCTTCGATTTTATGCTCTAACTTCAAATGCTTCTTGCCAATGGCATGTTCCATTTCACTCTTGGCCTTCGCCAGCGCTTTCTCGAAGCTCTCTTCCTCCTTCTCCGCCTGCTTCTGGATTTTCTCCAATTCTTTGAGAGCTTTTTGCTCCTCCCTCATCTGCTCTTTCAGCTCCCGTTGCTCTTCCTTAATCGCTTGCTTTAACTCTTCGTATTCATGGGCGAGATGTAACTCTTCAAGCTTCAGGTTCAGGTAGGTCTTGGTTATCTCAACTTGATTGGACTTATTGAGCTTATTGATGGCCTCACACGACTTTCGGATGCGCTTCTCCATAACAAGAATGTTGTTATATTTGACCTTTGCAATAGCCGCGTCACACTCGCCGTTGAAGGCTCGCAAAGCCACTTTGATGGCTTCATTAATCATCTTCTGACCCTTTTTGACATTGCCATCAATATGCCAGGTGGTGTGACAGACCGCCGCCGCTTTGTCCTTGATCAGTCCCTTCATGCGTTCTTGCACCTTGCTAATTCTATCTTTGAACTGATCGACGGTGCTAAACTCGTAGTGTTTGGGATAGAAACCGAATTCTTGAAGATTGGCCAATTCGTCAAGCTCACGAAGTTCTTTCTTGAGCGCTTTAATTCCGACCAGAATGGACCCTGCTTCCATTTGGTAGCTGGTGCAGGTCTGTTCGTATTCACTCTCAGTCTTCACCTTTAGTTGCTCCAGTTCCTTTAAGCGTAATTGAGTGGCATTCACTTCGGCTTCCACGTCGAGAATATCCTTAAATCGGGCCGTGTCCTTCGCATAAGTCTTTTTAAGTCGTTCATGGGCCGAACGTTCTTGCTCTAGCTCGCGAAAATAGTAGATCGCCGCAAAAGCGAGAATCGCGACACAGGCCAAAAGGATGAGCATGAGTATATTCATTATCGATCCATTCTTTTAGACAGTGGATTGACCGAGTTCTTGTTTATTGTCCAGTTGCATAGTCAGTGAGCTTTCCATTTCACAATTCATCTAGATCGGAGAGGCTGATTAAGAGCGAGTCGCGGTTCACAGAGTCACTTTGGTGCCAAATGCTTGATCATGGTCTTTCCCTTGAATTCTTTGACTTATATTGCTTCGAGGGTCTTGACGGCCGCCTTGATACTGTCAGTTAATTCTTGTGTGAGCCACATCATGTACCCAGCCCTCTCTCAGAAAGTCCGCCAAAGGAATGGCCTCAGCTTTTTCAGACCACTCTTTGCGCACCTGTAAAATGAAAGGGGTTCCCTCTTTGGCCCAGGAAGGGCGGTGGTAACCGAACCACGCTTTGAGACCTTTGTCTCCAAGCAGGTGAAAGCCATAGAAGAAGCGGGACTGGCCCGTCCTCTCAACAGTCACTCCCTCAGAGCTTAGTTGTCCTTTGACCTTGTTTACTGTGTCTTCAATCTTTTCGAGAAGGACTGGAACGCTTTTAGAGAACATCAACTTAATCTCCGATTCAGAAAACTGAATATTCTTCAAGTATCGAGAGTCAACAAAGCCGTTTAAGTCTGCGATGAGAGGTGATTGAGTGCCGAGTGTTTGCAAGAGCTTCTCCCAACTGAGAAATACCAGTGATATGCCCTCTTTCGCCAACTCTTTGCAGCGATCCTCGATTGGAAGATTGGGTTCAAACTGTTTGGAAGCCTTGCTTTGATACCAATTCAGGGAGTAGTTGGGACAGAGGAGGACCAGCTTACGCTTGGGAATCGTGCTTTCCTTCTTCAGGATCTCGACGTAGCGCCATACTTGGGTTCCCTGGGAAAACTCAGCCTCGAACTTGTTCTCAATAAGTATCAGCAGGTCCTCGCCACGAATCTCAAGATCCGGTTTTCCAAGTTTCACATCGTAAACTTGCGTGTTGATCTCGAAGGAGCGATCCAAGGTCGATTTCAGTTCACCGTCCTTCAATAACATGGCGAAGAAGAGCTTCTGCTCGTTATGGAAACGTGGAGACTGGAGAACGTAGGCCAGAACCTCTGTTGTGAGGTCTTCTGACCGTTGCCCCTCAATAGCCTCGAATAGGTTAAACATGGCTAAGATACTCCGTTACCAACTAAATCCAACATAGAGCGCCTTTTTCTCAAACTGACTCTGGTTCTTCTTTAACTTCCATATTTGCGGGGTCCTCTTTATCAAATTCGATCGTCAGCAAACTAATACCAACAACATGCCACACAGCACTGTTGTTCTCTCTAACCTCCGTTACGAACTCGTACGTACCAGGACCCTTAATTCCGAATTGATCTAAGCTTACACGGTGGCAAAAAGTCTTGTGGTCGATTAAATTGACGAGATATGTAGGTGAAAGTCGGTAGCAAAAATCCTCTCGCTGAACGCTCAGTCGCGCGTGTACAGTAGATTCCTTTTGAACGTCATATCGTTCCCATTGGATCGCAATTGTCGCCTTCAGAGGTAACCTGAACGGTTCAGTAAACATCTTTTTGGGTTGCGGATAGGGAACTTTGATCGTGCCGAAAATGGAATTCAACGATACTGTTTTAGACGCAGGATCAATAGAGACATTCGTGCATAAGGCTGACCATGCAAAGCGGGCATTTGCCACCTGGATAGGAATTGTCAACGTCTTATCAATGGGTATTGGAGGTGGCAATTGCTGAGGACGTTGCTCATTGTTCCTCGACACAAATGTCAAGTTCTCTATCATGAGACGTCCTCCACCGGCAAAACACGCACCTCCAACGATCCCAAATGCCCGCACTTCTTCCCCCAGAACTTGTATCGCGAAGACCTTACATGACGCGTCAAACTTCACATTGCTGGGTTCTAGATGAAGTATCCGTCCAGATGACGTTTTGACTTCAACTGAGTCTTTTGTAACATTCACCGAAACTCCTTGGTAGGCCATCTGGAGGCGTTTGATCTCCAATGAATTGGGCGGAGTCACTGCTAGGTGAAGCGCAATTTTTCCAGCGTCCGCTCTAACTATTATCTCTCCCTTTTGTTTCGATATCCCACGCTTCTAAGGTCCCCTTAAACTCATTCCTGTCGATCTCAAAGAGCAGGGTACCTTTTTCGTTGTAGAACTTCCCCGAGATCCGGTAAGGGCTACCCAATTCCTCGGGAGGCTCTATGCCTAAAATGATCTCATTGTTGATCGTTAGGATTTCATCACAGGAAGCAAGAGTTGTTCCGCCAATTGTAATAGAGGGATGATCAACACCCACATCAAACCACTCCGATGCGAATCCCTGTCGTCTGCATATCGGGTCTTCATTATCTTTGGACACGGTGTTTTTAGAGAGGAATTTCCTGGTCACCTTGTCATGACATCCACCACAGAGGAGAGTGATTTTCTTTGGGTCGTGGGATTTCGCCTCTGAATAGGGTGGATCTATATGTTCATATTGATAGATCGCGGAGCCACAGCGAGCGCAACCGAAGCCACAGCGCTGTCGGATTTCCCTTTGCACGGGCAAGGGTATATATCTGCTCAATCCATGTTGGTTCTCACTACCAGATTCTTTTTCCAAGTTCACTCCGCTATTACCCCTGAACAATTATCGATAAACACAATAGGTCAAATCACCCCCCCCACACCAAATCCGCCAGTCAAACACCAAATCCGCCAAAACAGCATAGACTTAGTGACGACATTGAAAAACTCGTTTCTCCCTATGCCTTCGCCTTCTCCTTGAAGAGCTTCAGTTGTTTCTTAGCAGACTCGGGATTTGAGAGTTCGCCTCGAAAGGCTTTTTGGACCAGTGAATTGAAAAGATTCTCAATTTTTTCATGGTGAGCACGCATTTGTGTCTTTTGGTGTTTTACATGCTCAACGATGCAGGCAAAGCGAAGCTGGAGTTCGAGAGGAGGGACTGGGATGTTTACCCGCTTGATTTTTGTTAAGCTCAAAAATGTGCGAACGGTGTCAGTGATGTTCCTGAAAAACTCCCGCTGAACAATAGGACTATTCAACGCCCAGGCAAGATAGACAGGGTGTACCTGTGACTCGTCTGGCGTTATTTTATTGAAGTTTTGAGACAGAACTGCACGAGGGAAATTGTCAGGAATATGGAACGCTTGCCCAGAAGATCCGACTGCAACGATCACAACGTCATTAGTCCTAACCGTACTTCTCGCCAATTCTTCGGCCTTTGATTCTGAAACAAACTTACAATTATCAAGGCTCAGTTCCCCACCGCTTACGTTCAATCCGCGAAGCACCAATACTCCTTTTGAAACATAGTGTTTTGACGTGAGGCTTGACCCGAACGGCCCACTGGAAAGTGAATACTTGGTTTTGGAGGCTAGGTCTTGGAGTTGCTTCGATTCAAACGAGCCGGGATCTCCGAACATCTCCAAAAAGGTCGATTTCAGCAATTCATCGGTCAGGCGAAGGATTTCCTGCTTCTTACGACGGATTCCATCCGCCTTGTCCAGAATCGCCGCGATACGCTTCTGCTCCGCCAGGGGAGGCAGGGGGATCTTGACCAGAGACAGTTTTTCTTTTGTGAGGTGAGCAATACTAGTTTTCGAAGTGAGACGGGCAAATAGATTTCGTCCTGCGGCGAATTGCATAAATCGGAAAGTATATAAAGGATCAATAATGGCAGCGTCTTTCGGCCTTAGACAGTGGATCGCTTTTTGGAAATAGCAGTTACTTAATTCCTCCTGCCAGATTGCTGTTCTTCCAACTTCACCTCCTTCACAAACCAACAGATCATTTGATTTAAGGCTAAACTTAACTCGCTCAGATTCATTAAAGTCCATTGTCTTTAGGTCTGTGATATCGACTTTGCCCCACTGAACATTTCGATTCCCAAGATATGGAT
>JARGOJ010001297.1 GCA_029210225.1 Planctomycetota bacterium | reverse complement strand
AGACCCCGATTCACTCTCTATCGTTCGCGCCCTCATGATCATGCTTCGAGACCCCGACCGGAGTGTCAGAGAGAGCGCGATGCGCCAAATTTCTCGGCTCGGACCCAAAGCTGTCGCTGCGACTCCTTGGTTGATCAAGATCCTAAAAACTCAAAAGTTCTCCGAGTACCGCGAAGCGAGCCGAAGCTTGGGAGCAATCGGAGAAGGAGCCTTTCAGGAAGTCTTGAAGCTCTCAAAAGATGGCGACGCCGATTTGAAAGCTCGAGGAATTCGAGCCCTTGGAGCCTTTGGTGATCGGGGGGCAAAAGAGCTGTTGGTCTTTTTGCAAAATCCCGATGGCAGAATTCGCAATATGGCTGTGATGGGTTTTTCCAGTCACGCAAAGCTTAGCGCGGCGACTTTTCAATCATTGGTCAAGGTCTTTCAAACAACAGACAACGAGGAAATACAAGGCTTAGTATTAAAGGTCTTGAGGTTTTCTGGAGAGCGAGGGGTCGACTCGCTGATTGTCTTGCTCAAAGATCCAAACACCGTCCCCATCGGAGAGGTTATTGAGACTCTTGCTTGGATTGGAAGCCCAGGACGCAAGGCTTTTGGAGCAGTTAAGGCCTTCCTGAAAGACCCAAAGCTGAAGAAGACAGTGGAGCAGGCGCTCGCCAAGATTGGCGCGCCGAGCGCAACAGGCACTCCCTATTTGCTGACGCTCTACAACAACCCAGAGCTGCGGGGCCAAGTCATTCAGAGCCTTGGATCAATGGGTGTGAACGCGACAGCGGCCATCCCAAGGCTTTGTGAAGAGCTGAAGAACACAAAGCCCGACCATCGTAAGCTAGCCGTGAAGACCCTCGGTCGCCTTGGGAATACGGCAAAGAGCGCAATTCCCCATCTTATAGAATTGGCTAAGTCGGAGTCTTCTCTCTCCCTTTATTGCTTTGAAGCTCTGACGAAAATTGGGGCCGCGCAATTAGGGAAAGAGAAAGTGCAGGTGCTTCAATCATTCTTTTCTCACAAGGATGAGAGCCTTCGATTGCATGCGATCATTGCTTTGCTTGCGCTGAAGGACGACGCAGTACCAGTTCTGGAGTTAAAAGCGCTGCTTGACAGCAAAGACCCTCGAATTGCATTTGTCGCCGCCCGATCCCTCGCTCGCCTTGGTCAGCACAGCCCGCGAGTGCTGGCAATGATTGAGGCCAACCTCAGCGTTCCCGCCTTTCGTCACTCGGCGCTCAAGAGCCTCCGCTCATTGCAGAGCAAGGCCGACTTCTGCATTCCGAAGATTGCAGAGTTATTAGAATTAGAGAACTTCGCCCTTACTTTTGCGATTTTAGACCTGATTCCAAGCCTCGGCTCGAAATCGGAGCTTTTGGTTCCCTTCCTTAACGCGGCCGTTCAAAGCGACGACTTGAGCCTGAGGCTGAAAACAATTGAGCGCCTTGGATCTATGGGCATCAGAGCCAGGCAAGCCCTGCCTGTTTTAATAGAATCACTCCCCGACAAAGACTGCCGAAGCAGTCTCTTCATTGCTCTCAAACTCATCGGTATGGACCCCATTCTTTGCACTCCCGCTCTCATTCCTCTTTTAGACAGCAGCGACCCAAGCCTCGCCAAGTTCGCGAGGGATAAGCTCTACGGCTTTGGGCCGAAAACGCTCCCCGCGCTGATACGGACCATTGATGGAATTGGAATTAGAAATGGCCTTCGAGCGAAGGCTCTAAAGGTCTGCGCGGAGCTTCCAAAAGAGGACCTGGAGGCCGCGCTGCCGCAATTCATGAGCGCGCTCTTTTATGTTGGTGCGAGCTTCCGTGAAGCGATGGCCCTTGTCTTGAAGAAGATCGGTGCAAAGTCGGTGAAGCCTCTCACCAAGCAGTTTGGCGGAGGCTATTGGCGGCGCCGTCAGAACGCGGCGTATTGCCTCGGTGAGCTTGGGAACCTAGCTGTTGAAGCCGCCCCAGTGTTGATTGAAGCCACCAAGGATAAAGAGGGAGGCGTCCGAGTGGAAGCCTACCGGGCCCTTGGCAAGCTTGGCCCAGGCATTGGAGACGCCATTTTGCGCGAGGTCCAGGCGCACCCAGATAAGTCGCAGCGCGCTTTGCTGCGCCTCTTTGTT
>JARGOJ010000203.1 GCA_029210225.1 Planctomycetota bacterium | reverse complement strand
TTCAATTCACTTCAAAAACTGAATTGATCAAGCTTGGTAAAATCGACCAAACTCAAGAAATTAAAGGGGGAGTTGGAAAGGGGACCTTGATATTCAATAGGACCAAGGGTCATGTCAAAAGCATCAATTTTTCCGTGAAATTGACGCTGCTCGAACGCAATCGTGACCGAAGTATGACGCTTGAATACATATTTGGAGCGCGTCACAAGAAGCCTGATAGCAAGGAAGAGAAGTAGTCATCCCACCGAGAGGCGTATCTTCTTGTTTAAGAGCGAGCGAAGCAGGTCTTCCCGAGGCTATTACGACCTTGGAGTCGACGTTCAACGACCAAAATACAAAGATTTATGATCGTGAAAGAAGAGGGATGAGTTATGTTCGTGTCCCTGATCGCACGGAGCTTCTGCCTGGCTTACTTCTGTCAAGCAATGGCACGCTGCCTTACTTGCGCGATTATTGTGAAGAAAGTCGATGTCAGAACGCTTAGATAAGTAGGCATTAATAAATTGTTGCGATTCATGAATGCTTCGATAAATTTGAAAACAAAAGAGAAATAGAAATCTATCAGCGAAGGCAAACGAAGATTGTCCGCGTGATAAAAGGCCATAGGAATGGGAGCCCATAAAACTATGTTAAAGAAATCAATGTTCGCCGTGTTAGCCATGGCCCTTCTGGCTCCTGCTGCAGCGTCTGCACAAGACAGCAAGCCAACAAGCAAGCCAGCAAGCAAGCCCGCGACTCCTCAAACAGAGCCCGCTAAGCCTGAGGTCAAAGACGACAAAGCTTATAGCTTGGTTTATAAGTTCACCAAGGGCGCCGAGCGAACTTATCTTGTGCGCGCTGCACAGAAAATGGAGACGCAGAACTTCGAAATCAAGGCGGCTCAGGTCCTCGTTGAGAAAGTGGAGAGCTTCGACGCCGACAAAAAAGTCGGAACGGTTCTCCTAGAGCCCAAGACCTTGAAACTCTCAACGACGATGGGTGATAGGACTCAAGAATACGATTCAGAGAAGAAAGACCCGGGCCAAGCTCCTATGGGCGACGCAATGCTCAAAGCAATGAAGGCCAAGAGCACACTCAAGGTTCATGCCGATGGGAGCACAAAGCGTAGGGAAATAGATGGCCAGGGTCCACAGCAGGACGTCTTTAAATCCCCTATCTTTGCCATCCAAGACATCCCCTTCGATTTTGCCAGAATGCCTAAGAAAGCGGTCAAAGCTGGTGATACCTGGACCGTCGTTCTAGAGCGCGCAATGAAAGAGGGAGACAAGGGAACATTGACCTTCAAGTCGACCTTCACCTACACTCTCAAGCGCGTAAAGAATCGCGATGGGCAAGACATCGCGACCATTCAAGTGACCTCAAAGACTGAATTGAACAAAACTGGTGACGTCAAAGATTCAGCAGAGATCAAAGAAGGCAACGGTAAGGGAACGATCATCTTTAATATCACTGAAGGCCACCTCAAATCCGTTAACTTCTCCGTCAAGCTCATCGTCGCCGAGCGCGGCCGCGACATGGCTCTAAAATACACATTTGGAGCCCGGCACAAAAAGCCAGACGCTGGCGAAGAGAAAAAGTGATTGAGGATCATTGAAGTCAACAATCATGACTGAATAGAGAAGGGTTCTGGTGAGGTGGAAACGTCGCGCTAGAGCCTTTTTTATGACGTCCCCGCCCTCAATGACACCGGAAACGTCGCCAAATAAAGAATGGACCAAACCATGAAGCTAAGACTCCTGTTTTCACTGTCCCTTGTCTGTATTGGGGCAACAGTCGCTCTTGCTCAGGACAAGAAAGACGCCCTGTATAAGATTGAACACTCATTCAAAAAGGGCGAAGAGAGACAGTACCGAGTCACTGTTAAACAGAGTCTATCCTTGGATGACACGACAGTGAAGATGAGTGCCAAAGAGACCTTTCTGGAAACGTGTCAGAGCTATGACGCCACGAAGAAAACAGCCATTCTCGAAATTAAAAAGAAGCATCTGCTCTTGTCCCGGGAGCGAGGCGGGAAAGTCGAAAAATTCGATTCGCGAGACCCGAACTCAAAATTACCGGGGCTCGATAAAAACGCTGCCGCTCAATTATTAAAGACTTTGAAGCTCCCCGTGAAATTGAACGGCTCCATCGAAAGAAGACGCCCAAGAGTTATCGGCGCCGATCTTCTTCGTCCTTTTCTTTTAGGTCTTGAAAATTGTCCCTACGATTTTATCCGCTTCTCAGACAAAGCCATTAAAGTCGGTGCTCAGTGGAAACAGACACTGGCACGCACTGAGAAAGACCCGTCCAATCTTACGACGACTTTTTCAACTCAATTCAATTACACATTGAAGAGCGTCTCCACGAGCAATGCCATTCAACTCGCAGTGATCTCCTTTAAGACGAAAACCAAGGTCACGATCATCGGTGAATTCGACGGCCCGGAATTCAAAAAGTCGGAAGGCCACGGAACTTTTGTTTTTAACATGACTGATGGACGATTGCGAAGCCTGCAGTATTCTCACGACATAGTCGCTGGCGATAAAAAGAGTGATATGAAAGTGAATTATCGATTCAGAGCGCTCTGCGTCGGGCCCAGCAAGAAAGCGAGGAAGTGAGGATTGGAAAGCTCTTGGCGGAAAATCCCAAGAGCCCTCGCCCCTCACGAGTTTCTTTTTTGACCCCAGTCGATAGGTCGGAGCAACTGTGCAAAAAACGCTTATTTTCTTGATCATATTGTTCATGGCACCGATGGCCTTCGCACAGGATGACTTGGTCCTGAAGAAGCCGCCTACAGTTTCGAAGGACCTTTGGCAGAAAATTCGACAAGGCTATAAGCGCGAAAAAGAACTGTTCATTAAGACCTTGCTGGAGCTTGAGGAGAATAAACCAGACCCCTTGAGGGATACGTTAATCGATACCATTCGTAAGAAGGATCAGGTTCAGAAGACGCTCTCAAGGCACTCCGTAGAGATTTCCTCAACGATCATTTCTAATCGCTTTTTGGCCCTCGACTCAGTCGCAATTCGGAGCGTCACCGAGCCACACGCCACCGGGCGTGTCTGGAAAATTGGAAAGAACGGCGACGCCGAAACAATCTCCAAGCTATCCCCTAAGCTAAAATCTGGCGACAGTGTCTTCCTCCTCCCAGGCACTCATTCAGCTGGTGATTTCTTTCGAGGCCAACGAGGGAAGCTCACTGAGAGTCTCACAATTGTTGGCGCAGGCCCTGAGAAAACGACATTGAGAGTGGGACGAGCTTATTACACGACAGATATCGTGAGACTTCGCCTAAAAGGAATGACTGTCGATTGTGAGAATCGTTCTGGCTTAACCATACGGAGAGGATCTCTGTCCCTAATTAATTGCAATTTTGTCAATTACAACTCCGGTGGAGGCGGTTGCATCTCTGGGGCCGGCGCGGTCGTTTACGTTGAGGATTGTGTCTTTAATGGATTCGAAGGCCGTGCTCAGATTCGTGGTTATGGCGGCTACCCGTTCGATTTGAGGGGAGACAATATTCTCTATGTTCGAAACACTCAATTTATCGACAACAGAGAAGTGATTCGCGGGAGTTTCCCGGCAAGCTTCGACAACTGTGAGATTCGATTTGACAAAACCAAGGCCAAAAGAAACAGCAGCTCAATCCCCGGAGCTTATTATCGCAACTTAAAAGCGAAAAAATCGAGGAACTCGAAGGACATGGCTTTCAAAGTCGCCACTGATGATCTCGAATTCGTGAACGACGCCCTCGGTAAAACCAAGGTCCTTGACAAAGATAGCTTGGAACTCGCAAAATATCTTAATTTAAAACGTAATCTCAGGTATTGGATTGGCCTACTCCTTCATAGAAATGAGAAGGTCAGACAGGCAGCCGCGAAAAAAATTGAGGCGCTCTGTGGACAAAATGTACAATTGAATGAAAAGACAGCTATCGCAGGACAGAATAAAGAACTACTCGGCTTCATCAAAGAACTCGATAGCGACGACTACAATACCCGTGCCAAGGCTTCAAAGGACATTGAAGCCCTCGGTGAAGCCGCCCGGGGCGACTTAAAAGCTCTCCTCAAAACTGGCAGTCGTGAGCAAGTTTTCCGCGCAAAACTTCTCCTCGACACTCTCAATCGAAGCTCTTTATCGATAAATAACAAGGAATTCAGTCGATTGACACTATGGTTGGAGGTCAATCTTGGGAAGTTAAAGTGGGATGCGGAGAAGCATCGCTACTATATCCATGAAGCAGAGAAAAAACAGAGCGAGAAGAAGTGAACTGCTCGCATTCAGAATCATTGAGCCTTAGCGCCGCCACTTGAGAAAAGCTTCGCAGGCATTCCGCCTGAGCACTCTTTAAGAACGGCCCAGTAAGATGGGCTTCTGTGAGCGCCTTCCTGAAAAGCAGGGACTTCAAGCAATTGTTTGTGAAGCTCTGGCAATCGATAGGCGGGAACGCTTGGGAATAAGTGATGATCAAGGTGGTAGCCAACATTGTGCGGCGCCAAAAAGAGTCTCTCAAAAAAGGAAGCGTAGGTTGTTCGAGTCGCGCTTGGTCCCTGGACTCCGAGTCCAAAGTGCTCCGCCATGCTGCGCAGCCTGAGCACGACTTGCAACCATGAGATCGTTGGGAGTAACCAATAGAGGAGAAATAAGGGCCAGGTCTCAGTCGCGATGGCCAAAGCCACGATGGAGAGGTAAGCAATAAGGCGCAGCTTTGAACGACGGGAGCGAAGCTTGGAGTTTCCTGACATCTCTCGGACGCCACGGAGATGACCGATTACATTCATGCCCAAAGCATCCCGGAGAAAGAGCATGAAAATTTGTGAGGGTGGTTTCGGGAAGACCCAATCAGCGCTCTTCTTACGAAGAGAATCGGGGTCTTTGTCAGTATTGGTGAACTGATGATGAGCTAAGTGATTCGCACGATAACTCGCTAGAGAAACGCCAATTGGAAAGGCGCAGAAGAGATCTCCCAAGACCTCATTGAGCCAACGAGATTTTGCCAGGCGATGGTGCGTGGCCTCATGGAGCAGCACCCCGAGGCCGTGAAGCCGTGCGCCGATCCAAATCACCGTGAGGATAATGAGCCAGAGGGGCCGCTCCATCATCTCACAGAGACCAATGGATAATGCGATTCCCAGCCATTCGACCCCAACGGCCCACAAGCCTCGGGCGGTCGATAGCCTGGACAGCTCACGAACTTTTTCTGTAGACAACTCAACCTTCATCTCACCGCTCCCTCTGCAATCAATAACTGAGCTTGGACTGGAGCAGGGCTTGGTGTCACCTCTGCTTTGACAAAGAGGACAATTAATGCGGGGAGAAGAGTGAGGACCCCGCAGAGGCTCAATAAGATCATGACAAATTGAATTAGGCCAAAGGTTGCGAAGAGGGGCATCGGCGCGAACGCAAGAATGACAAAGCCAAGCACTGTAGACACCGCTGAGCCAATAAGGGCGCGCCCAGTGCTCCCATGTGTTTGAGCGACTAAGTCTTGTACGGTGGCCGCGCTTTGGCTGAGTCGTAGCTCCCTAAAACGTTGGACATAATGCAGCATATAGTCTCCTCCCAGACCGATGGCCAAAGACGCGACTTGGACTGTGACGAGGTTCAGTCGCAGGCCGAGGGCGACCATTCCAGCTTGCAAGCCGACGCAGACAACAATGACGGGAATAAACACGAGCAGCGAGAGCCGAACGCTGCGAAAGACAACGCAAGAAACGAGGAAGCAGCAAAGCAAGGTGAGAGGAATACCACTCTGAATAGTCTCGGTCAGGGCGTTGACGAAGGAATAGCGAAGGAAAGGCGCTCCGGTGGCTGTCCACGACTGTATGCCTGGAGCGCCTTTGAGTTCTTCACTTGCCAGGCTTTCAATGCCCGTTTTCGCGCTTTCTATCTTTGACCAAACCCCGGCTTGGTGAACAATGATTGGCAGCGCAAAGGCCGAGGCTTGACTCTCTCTCGTAAGAATATGAGAGCCTGAACCCGCACGGAGATCTTTCAGCGCGGTGGCGACTTCACCCCGGCGAGCGAGGCCTTTATCGCAGAGCTTTTCGGCGAGATCCGTGATTGTCTTCGCTGTTTTGGCTTCGGAGAAGTCGCCGCGAATAAGCAATGTGCCGGGTTCTCCCGAGGCCGAGAAGACCTCAGCGACCTTCTTGACTGTTTGAACATACCGTGTCTCGGAGGGGAGGAAGTCTTCAACGTCAAAGCCAGACTTCAATGATTGAGCATAGTAGCCTGTACCAACACTAAGAATGACAAAGGCTGCGAAGACGAGCTTTGGATAACGGGCACCCAGGGGCTGAGTGGGGCTTGTTAGATTCTCCGAGCTTGCGGGGGCGCCGAAGACATAGAAGCGAATCGCGGGGACGACAAGGCCCATAGACATGTAGGTCAGGACAATTCCAATGGCGGCGAGGGCACCCCACTCTCGAAGGTCTTCAATGGGGGCTACGAGGTTCGAACCGAAGGCCAGCCCTGTTGTGATCGTCGTTAGAATTAACGCGGGGGCCAATTCGCGGACGGTGCTCCACCAACTTTGAGTGCCGGCATGGCGGAGCCTCGAAAGGGAGTGAATGGAATAGTCGACGCCAAGGGCCAGGAGCAGAATGGGGAGCATTGAGGATAATTGACTCTCTGGCAGATTGAGTATTTTTCTTACTCCAGAGAGGGCGCCGATGAGTAATCCGAGACCTATTGCTGCGGCGATGATATCGCGGACATCTTGGAAGTAGAAGCCGATAACGAGGACCATTGCGAAGACTGCGAGCCCGATGAGAGGAGCGACTTTCTTGATTTGCGATTGAATGGTGTCTTCAAGTCCGGCTAAGGTGCGAGTGCTTAGGACATCGTCATCGTGCGAGATGATCCTGTCAATTTTCAATTCCAGAGCCTCTTTTGGGACTGAGCTTTTTAAGTAGACGGCGCCGAGGATTCCTTTTGCTCTCCAGCCTTGAGTGGTCTGGGCGAGGTCGGCGGAGACCAATTCTCGAAAGGGATAGTGTCCATCGGGCAATTTGATTTGGAAGACGCCATTGAGTATGTCCTGCAATTGCGGATCGGAGGGGATGGCGCCGACGCGTTCGTGAATGACTTCGGCGAGGCTATAGACTCCTGGGGCGGTTGAGTAGGGGCCGGGGACTAGGTCTTTAAGGATCTCTGGCTTTTGGATCTTCAAGTTTCGCTGGTAGGCTCTTTGAAGAGCTTGACTGCTCAGGGCATTGTCGGCGAAGTGAAAAATGGGCATTCGGAATGGAGTGGGAGGAAAGTCGTTCTCTAAGCTTAGTTGAGCATCAAAGGTCTCATTTCCAGCGAGAGAAAAGGGTCGCCTTGGCGTTGGTTCCGTGAGGACATTTCCAATGAGGCAAGTCATTAATGCGAGTGTTGAGAGGACCAGGGTGACCCATTTCAATTTCATGGCTTGCACTCCATTCTTTGGGCTTGGAGTGATCGAAAGATGTCTCCATAGAGTTGGAAGGTCTTTTTCGCACATTGAATAATGGCGTCTTGGGTTTCGGGGTCTGTGATGGAGTCGAGGACAGCGTTTTGTTCTTTTATATGGTGAACATCAAGCTCGCCGTGAGACTGTAAATAAGTGAGCGCCTTGTTTGGCAGTTGATGCTGCTCCTTTAACAGGGCGACTGTGAGTGGACCAAAAGAGACGCTATGATTTTCTAAAACGAAGCTCATTCCAAGGAGTGTCAGAGCTTTTGAGTTGGCGGCAATGTCCTTTAGGTAGTCGACGAAGATGGTCGCGGCTTCAGGGACTTCACAGTTGGCGAGGTCGACTCCGAGGCTGTTCAAATCGTTCTCGATCCAGTGCTCGTGTCCTAGTTCTTCTTGAATGTAGAGACAGATAGCCTTTCGTTGAGCGAGGGGGGCATCGATCATACGGCTGAGGACGAGGCCGTAGAGAGGAGTTGTCCAGCGCACGTGTTGGTAGGCGCAGACGAGAAATTGAATGTAAGTGTTTAGATCGAAGGGAGCTTTTTGCATGAGGTCGCGGAACAATTCAATTCCAAGGAAGGCGTTTCGATCTGCTTCTGTTTCTCTTTGGAGTCGCTGGCTGAATGTCATGGTGTCATCCTTCTATCACGCTTTGTCGTAGTGAAATTTAATTGAGGTGTGCCTGGGTAGTTCTTGGCGTAGTCTTAAGGCTTCGACGTGCGTGTCCTGTTCGTTGCACGCGGGACTGGGTAAGATTCTTATCTCCAGCTCTTTTAATCCTTCTCCTTTGACGGTGCACCGTTGGATAAGAGGTGACTCTTCAAAGAGCTGGCGAATCCAATCAGCGGAGAGGTTCCGTCCGTATCCAGTGATGAGAATGGACTTCTTACGGCCGACAATTTTTAGGTACCCGTCAGCGTCAAAAGCGCCTATGTCTCCGGTATGAACAAAGCCATCTTGGTCAGTAGGATTGGAGCCGTCGGTGTAGGACATCATTGTTCCCGGCCCACGAATGAGAATTTCTCCGTCGTTGGCAAAGCGAAGTTCACGATGTTTTAAGACCCGCCCCACTGTTCCTGGACGGTTGAAGTTCGGTCCATTGCTGGCCACGATGGCCCCCGCTTCACTGAGCCCATAGCCTTCAAAGACAGGGATGCCGAGCTCTGTCAATGAGCGCAGTACTTCGGGGTCGGCGGGAGCCCCACCCGTTCCAAGAAATCGAAGAGTCTTTGGAAACAGTTGGGGAAGGGCGTCGCCAAATTTTAGGAGATCGGACAAAACCTGGGGTGGGACGAAGAGATAGCTTGGATTTGCCTTGGCGATGTGAGCGAGAAAAGATTGAAGATTGACGAGCTTGTCATTGCCAAAACAGGGGACCTTGTCTTTGATCCAAGTCACAGTATGTCCTTGAGACAAAGGTAGATAGACGCAGAGGACCCATTCGAGGAAGAGGCTAATCGGTAGCAGTGACACCGTGCGCTCTGGTCTTTGACCGACGAGGGAGATAAGCGCGTTGGCGAGCTCTTCTTCAGCCCCAAGGGGTAAGACGACGCCTTTGGGTCGCCCCGTAGTGCCCGATGTATAAGTGATGCAGCGGCTTCCTTCCCAGCGTCGGGATTCTCCGAGCTTTTCAATAGTGAGCTTTTCATTCTCATAGCTGACATAAAAACCCGCGCCAGAGTCGCGCTTGATCCATTGTTTTTGTTGGTCTGAGGCTTCTTTGGGGACGGGGACCTGGGTTGTTTTGAGGGAGTCCAGAGCGAGGGCGAGGGGGATGTAACCGGGGTCGTCTCCTGCGAAGACGGCGACGGTCGAGGATGGCGGAATTCTGACTTGGAGCTTGGCGGCGAGGTTCTTGACCGCCGCGAGCAGCTCGGCGTAATTCCAATGGCCTCTTGAGCTTTCTAGGGCGGTGGCTGTGGGGTGACTGTGAGCTTGATGAGAGAAGTGCTCGAATAGGCTCTTTTTAGCTGGCACGTCTCACCTCACTTTTGCCGAGGCGGGTGAGGTCGACCAGGAGTACCCGGGGGTCGTCGTTGTAGTAGCGCCCCCATTTCAGTTGCTCCGATTGAGGGAGGGCTTGTCTGCGGGCGGTGGCTAATTCAAAGGTCGTGATGCCAGCACATTGAATGAGTCGTCGGACAAGGCGTGTCGCGGTCAGCAGGGCGTGACTGTATCCGTCCTGAAGACTATGAGGCGCGCTTGATAGGAGCCGAAGAGCGATTCGTCCATTGTCGGCGGCGAGGCTTCCTACTTCGACGAGAGCGTCGCGCTTAACATCTTCAAGCCCCAATTGTTTGAGGGTCGACTGAAGCGGTTGGTTGAGATAACTCTCTGCCAACATAGGGCCTATTTTGGCTGGTGAGATCCCGATGCAGCCAACAATCGTGTCGTTCTGAAAGGCGGTGAGGAGAATGGGGCTGACCCGTTCCAAGTGGGCTTCATGAATGTCTTCGTAGCGTTTCTTCGCGTAGGCGACAACGGGGTCATAGCCAGCGTCGTCGGACCTTACAACTTTCAGCGTCGTCATTTTCATTTGTGCCTCCAAGCAACTCGGATTGAGCGACTGTAGAGAGCTATCGCAAGTTTGGGGCCAATAAATGAAAATTAACAGATGGTGCTTGTTTACTTGATCTCATTGAGATTTGTTATCGGTATTGGTTTCGATGACAGTAAGACTTGCCGAATGAATGAAACTTGTTCAAACCTGGTGAATTTGGGACCAAAAAAGGAAGCGCGCCCTGTCTTAGTGAAGACGGGCGCGCTGACAGGAATAGTATGACTGATTAAGAATGACAGAGCAGTCCGCTGTCATTTGGGTGTTGATAGTGGAATGGGAGTTTGAGAGAGGTCGTAGTGGAAGTCGTCAATCACAATATAGTCATCACCGCCGTTCATAGGGTCTTCGGGTCCTGATCCAGAATTGGCATTGTCTCCCATGTCGATTTGTACGGAGGCAATCTGAGGCTGAGCAAAGACCGCCCCAATAAATTGAGAGGCGCCGCTCGCCCCTGGGGGACAACGAAGATTCAAAATCTCTCCTCCGTCGGCGTCGAGGAAGCGGAGTCCGCTCTTGTCGGCGACTTCGACATCTGTGAAGACCACTCCAAACGCATTGACTAAACCCGGGGTCGTGCCATTCATTGTGGTAAATGTCACGGTGATGGTATTGCCAATAACGCTGAAGTTTGTGGCTCCAGAGAAGGCGCCAAAGTCTCCTCCCGCGCTTGGGTTCGCGCCCCCGCCGGCGAGCGTTGCAAAGGAGTCGCCGCTGACAAGGACATTCTCCCCCTGAGCGCCTATGACAACCTGTAACGAGGGGCTTTGTTGAGCGAAGATGTTCGACGGAGTCAGGGACGCCGTGGCGCCCCCATGAAGCGCTGCGACGAAGCTCTCTTGACCGTTGACGATCGAGCCGTTGGGGCCCGCGAAGTTAATGATGGTGCCATCAAACTCCGCCAAACTCGTATCCCCAGGACTCGAAACAGAAAATTGAAATAGAGTCTGCGTGACCGGCGGGTCTCCTTCACTAGACGAACAACCCAGCATGAAGAGCGCGACCGCGAAGAGCGGGAGACGATGTCTTAATTTTAATCTCATGGAGGAAAGCCTTCCTGGCTGTCTTAGTCGGGCCTAAAGCCTATTTCAGAACAGTGTTTAGAGACGCCATGATTTCTTCTTCGCTATAGACGTCGCTGCGATAGATCTCTTGGCCGTTTTTGTTGTAAATAAGAATCGTTGGGGTTGTATCAACTTTGAACTTCTCAGAGACCTTGCCGTCTTTATCGAAGTAGTGCTTGTGAGGCGCCATCTCCGCGTCGAGGTCGGCTTGGACATCCTTGGCGACTTCACCGACTCGAATGAAGTAAAACTGAATGCCCTTCTTTTCATAGTTGTTATAAATGCTGTGGAAGTCTAAGCGGTGCTTTTTACAAGACCCGCACCACGTCGAAGTGAACGAGA
>JARGOJ010001296.1 GCA_029210225.1 Planctomycetota bacterium | reverse complement strand
GGAAGCACCCTTTGATTGCTCATGGGGTCTTTGGCCTGATGCTTGGCTATATTCCCGGGCAGTGGATTTGCCTTCTATTGAATTAAATGTCGAGTGGCTTAGCGCTTGAAATTTGTCAAGGCCCAGGTCTCTAGGAGCTGCTGATATCCTGGTATGTATCCAAATTGACAGACGAAGGTTGAGGCCCATTGTTGCATGGCATTATTCGCCGCATTGCGGCCATGAATGACACAGCGATATCGTGTGACTGTTCGCTTATTTTTCCCCACCCCGGTTGTGCTTCGATACGATTGACAAGTGGCGCGAATCCTCTGGACTGCAAGCACGACGCTTTGCAATTCAAAGTAGAGTCGCGCCGCAGGGTATATGCGGATAGCACGGTTAAAGAGCTTATTCATTTTATATAGAGTTGAATGGAGCTCTTCGTTGTCAAATTCAATGAGGGCTTTAATGTCGTCTCTGAGGTCTTCCTCTTCCGAGCTTGTAAAGACATTGATTCGATCCCAAAGGCTGACGTCCGAATCAGCATTCGCCTGCTCTTTTTCCAACACAGAGAGTTTGTTAGTGAGCGCTGTAGCAGTGCTGTAGAGATTGCAAAATTCAGTGTGACCGAGGGCTCTTGTGAGTTCGGCAATGAGGTCTTGATAGCTTAGGGAGCGAAATCGTCGCAGCTGTTGTTCTCTAGGAGTATTTTCAGGGCTGTTTTGAATCGCGTGATAAACCCTTCCGAGTAAATCGTCTCGGTTTCCTTGCAAGTGAAAATCTTGTTCAAGGAAACCGCGAATATCTGAGAGCGCACGGAAGGCCTCTTCTCGACCATAAACTCTGCAGTTGATTCTAGAAGCAGAGCTGCTCTGGCTCGTGTGTATATCTTCAACAATATCAATAGCGTGGATTGCGAAATCACGTAATCGAAATGACTCGATGGATTGACCGAGTGTTTCGGCTTCGTTGATTAAGTGCTCCCAAATAGCGCCAGTCCAATATTTGTTCCAGCCTTTGCGTTCTTCGAGCTTGTCTTCATTTGCTTCGGCGTCCGTATCAGACCAGAAGGCCCAGCGGTCAATTAAGGAGATATTGTCTCTTACATCCGAGAGTTGGTGTTCAATATGACCCTGTAAGAAAGCGTGTTCTATCGCTTGGGAGCCGTAGTCGGGAATGGCGCTCTCATCGACTTTCTCGAAGAACAATTGAGTGGCGCTCGGGAATTCGTCTAAGGCTTGTGTTCTATATCTCAGTGATTCGGGCAATTGAAGCTCGGGAAATGTCTTCGCGAAGGTCGTCATGAGTTGGTTAAAGGCGATGATTTGGAGTGCGCTGTAGCGCTCTACAGATTCGCGAATAACTGTGCCATCGGAGTTGAGGGTTCGTTCATCTTCCACTTTTAAGAGCCGAGTCAGGGCTGCGGTTTCTAGCAGTCTTTGGTAGAGGTCGAGGGGAGGAAAAGCAGAGAGTGACTCGTGAAGTTGTTGGCGGCTCTCCTCATAACGGAGCTTTCGTTTTTGCTGAATGTACTTGTACTTTTTTTGACGGTCACTCGCTTCGGCTTGCTTTTCGGAGCGTTGAAAAATGTTCAGTCTATCGAGGAGAGGAATGGCCTCCTCTGCTGATTCATAGTCTTTAAGTAGCTCGCGCTCTTCTTGAAGGACGTCCTTATAGCGCTCTCTCGATTCAAAGAACTTGGTTTCTAGGAGCCGCTTGGCGCAGAGTGGGAGCAGGTGATTCATGGAGAGGGGAGCGTAGCCCAGGCGGTCGTGACTTTGGAGGACAACAGCATCGGCGTCTCTCGCTAAGGATTCGCAGCGGCTTTGTCTCTGCAGTTGATCGAGGCTCTCTTGGTTAAAATCGGGGGTGTAGATTTGAATGACTTGTTGGGCGAGCTTTTCTAAAACCTTGGCGAGCTTTTCTCCCTTGGCCTCTTTGTCGAAGAGAGCTTTGACGCTCTGTCCTGTTCTTGAGGATCGTAAACAGCCTTCAAGGGCCGTGGCAATGGCAAGGGGCGGGAATTCCTCACAGATCGATTGAAGGCGACCCTCCATCGTTTTATAGAACTTATTGAGAGCCTCTTGCTCCTCGCTAAGTTGTTGTTCGAGGACAGCCTCCCGGGCT
>JARGOJ010000202.1 GCA_029210225.1 Planctomycetota bacterium | reverse complement strand
CCTTTGATAGCGAGGGTGTATTCTTTATCATCTCGAAGGAAGACCAAGCGGCACTCTTTCTTGCCTTCTTGAACATCCATCATGGTCTCAAGGTTCGACTCGAAGCCTTTGGTATTGCCGACCCACCAGAGACCGAGCTTGTGTTTTGTCTGGAGCTTTAGGATGCGATCCCCAACCTGAAGCTCGGTGTCCCCAGCGGCTTTCGCGGCCTGATTCGCCTTATCAACAGGCCCTCCGGAGACGATCTCGGAAACGACGTCCGTGCCAAATTCGAATCCCATAGTGAAGCGTTGCTTTGGACCCTTAGGCTCAGGGACTGGAATCTTGAGGGTGACCAATTCAAGGTCTTTACTTCCTTCTTTCGCCCGCTTCACAACAACAGGGACGAAGGCTTCTTCGGCTTCTTTACTCTTGTCCGATGCTTCCTTGGCTCTCTTCTCGTGGGTTGCTTTACAGCTCTTTTGAACGATTTCACCAAGGGTTTTGGTGGTCACTGCAGAGCCCATGATCGTTTCGATCAAGTCGCCTTTTTTGAGGCCGCCCTTCTCTGCTGGCGTTCCAGGAAGAACGTTGCCCACTCTTGCGGTCGGCACAAACACTAAACCGGAAGTCCAGTGATTCTTCTTCTCGCAGGGAATCTTGACGGCGAAGGATTTCTCGACTCCATTTGCGTTTCCTAAGCCATCGAAGGTTGGACGCTCAAGCTCAAGTTCTATGTCCTGCCCTGGGCGCTCAAGGGCGAGCTGAGCCAACTCGGAAGGACGGCTAAACAACACTCGCTTGCCGTCTTTATCTTTGAACGCCACAATGCGGTCGCCCTTATTCAGGCCCGCTTTCTCTGCGTCGCTGTCCTTCTTGATATCTGCGAGCACGTAGAGGCCGTAGACACCAATATTTAAGAAGCGATCACTCTCACCCTGCCTGGCTGAGACCTTCACGACTTCGGTGGTCATCTTGCCGTCGACGAGGCGCTGCACCTCGACGGCCATTTCCTCACCGCCAGAGAAGGCGACAACTTGGGGGATATCAGTGAAAGCAATGATCTCTTGGCCATTGATCTTCGTAACCCGATCCCCTGGAAGGATCTTGCCTTCGGAGGCGCCTCCACGAACGGTGTAGCCGATCTCTGGGGAAGGAAAGGGAACCCCCATCCAAAAGGCTATCACGAAGGCAACAACGGCAAAAAGAGCATTGACCGCCACGCCCCCGACCATAATCAAAGCCCGTTGACCCACGCTCTTGTTGCGAAAGTCGTCCGGCCGATCCGTCTTGGCACCCACTGGGTTGGCATCATCTTGGCCGAGCATCTGTACATAGCCACCGAGCGGCAAGAGAGACAATCGATAGTCTGTTCCTCCTCTCTTAAATCCCCAAAGTCGCTTGCCAAATCCGAGGGAGAAGACCTCAACCTCCACTCCGCACCACTTGGCGGCGAGGAAGTGACCTCCCTCATGAATGAAGATCAAGAAGGCGATTCCGAGGAGAGCGAGGATCATCTGCCCGCTTCCGGCGAAGAAATCGCCAAGAAATGCCAAGGGCAGGTGGCTCATTAAACAGTCAAGTGCAAACATCGAGTGGCTTCCTCTCGCGCCCAAACATCAGCTCGGAGAAGGGTTTCTAAATCAGGCAAGGCATTATCTGAACCGGGCCAGGGGCCTTCAAAAAAGCGATCCAGGACGCGACGGGTTGTTTCGACGATATTGCTAAAGCCGATCTTCCCCTCCAAAAAGCTTCCTCTCGAAATCTCATTGGCCGCGTTGAACACTGCTCCCGCCGCTCCCCCTGCCCGCATAACACGGTAGGCAAGGTCGACAACTGGAAAGCGCTCTCGGTCCACGTCTTCAAAGGTCAAAGACGCGATCTCCGCTAAATTAAAAGGCGCTGTTGAAAGAGGCGCACGGTCTGGGAAAGTCAGCGCGTATTGAATGGGCACCCGCATATCGGGAACGCCAAGCTGCGCCATCACTGACCCGTCGACAAACTCAACAAAGGAGTGAACAACAGATTGGGGGTGAACGATCACCTCGATCTTTTCCGTTGGCATATCAAACAAGTATTGAGCTTCGATCAGCTCCAGGGACTTATTCATGAGGGTGGCCGAATCAATCGTGATATTCGGACCCATCTTCCAAGTTGGGTGTTTCAAGGCTTGTTCGATCGTCGCGTTTTTCATGGCCTCCGTGGACCATTCACGAAACGGACCTCCCGATGCGGTCAGGATCATGCGGCGAACTTCGGAGTTCTTCCCTGATTGCAAAGCCTGAAACAACGCAGAGTGCTCGCTATCCACCGGGAGTAATTCCGCGCCGTGCTTTGCCGCTAAGGCGCGAACGATAGGCCCTGCCACGACAAGGGATTCTTTATTCGAGATGCAGAGGCGCCGACCATTGGTTACCGCTTCAATCACCGCAGGCAGGCCAGCGGCTCCGGTGATCGCGGCCAGCACGGTGTCGCAGTTCTCGTTGGCCACCATGGCCTTTTGGCCCTCGGCTCCTGAGAGGACCTCGATGTTCTCACCGGCGAGCTCTCGCTTCAACTTATTGAAGGGCTCGCCTGGAAGGCAGGAGACGAACTGGGCTTTGTATTGACGAGCTTGCTTGGCCAGCTTTTCAACCTGCCGTCCTCCCGCTAATCCGACGATCTCAATGCGATCAGGACCGAGGTTGTCGACGACGCTCAGAGTGCTCTCTCCGATGGACCCTGTTGAGCCGAGGAGCACTAAGCCTTGCTTTGTGTTTTTTGTATTTTGCGTCACCAAGACGACTCACTTTAAAGGAGTGGAGGATGGGTATAAGTAGGGAGCATTTTTGCAAAGTATATGCACTTCCCCGCCAAATCTTAGGCCCCGATTGAAAAAGTCGACGGAAAAGAATGGTGAGAAGGATACAAAACGCGAGGACGAAGCGCGGAATTTTACTCGCCGAAAACGTCGAGTAAGCCCTCCATTTCAGAACTCATATCCGTTGAGAAGAGTCGAGGTTTGGCCTTCATTGCGACCATTGTGATGTCGTCATGTTGCTCGGCGCGCCCGACAAAGGTCCGAATTTCCTGATAGATGATGTTGATAAGGTCGAGGGGAGTCTTATCGCCGTTCGCCTTCACCACCGCTTCGAGGCGCTCGATTTCCCACTCTTCATGCTCTTCGTCCATGGCTTCGGTTACACCATCGGTGTAAAGAAGGCAAACATCTCCTTCCGCGAGCTGAAAGCTCTTCTCCTGATACATAGCATTGGCTCTAGCCAAGACACCGGTTGCCACACCGCCGGCCTTAAAGGTCTCGACCGTGGCTGTTTGAGCTCGATAAATCATGATGTGCTCGTGACCCGCGCCGGTGTATGTGATGGTGTTTGTATCCGCCCACCAATTACAAATAGTCACGGTCATGAACATCCCTTTGCGCAAATCCTCACAAAAGAGAGAGTTCAAGTTCCTCATAATCTCGGTCGTGCTGCGAGGAACCCCGGAGTGCAAAATGGCCGAGCGGATAATGCTCCGCGCCATAATCATCACCAAGCCCGCGCCCACACCCTTGCCAGACACGTCGCCGATAGCAATGGTCATGGATTTATTGGTGCCGACGTGAGGAATGAAATCGTAATAGTCTCCCCCGACCTCTTTGGCGGGGATCATTCGACCTTTGACTTCCAAGCCTTCAATGTCAACTTCTTGCTTGGGTAGGAGTTCGAGCTGAATCTTCGAGGCGAGGTCAAGCTCGTTACGAATCCTCTCCTTTTCAGTGACTTCACTGAGCAGCTTCGCGTTCAACAAGGCCACAGCAGCTTGTCCGCAGAGAGATTGAAGCAGCTCTGCATCTGACTGACTAAACTCTTTCGAGGCTTGTTGAGAGTCGAGGTAGACCAAACCGAGGACGTTGTTCTTCTCCATCAAAGGAACGCACATCACGCTCTTGAGCTGCATAGCAACCATCGATCGGGAGGGGTCAAAGTCGTCCTCGCTGCTGACGACAACAATCTGAGGCTTCTTCTCGGTAATCGTCTTATGGGTCACTGAGCGGCTGAACTCGAAGTAATCCATGGGAATTTCGGCTTTGCGAAAATTACGGCCGATCTTGTAAACCGGCTCGCCATTTTCAACCATCATTAAGAAGCCACGTTGGGCGCCACCAATCTCGATGACGTAGTCGACAATCTTGATAAACAAAGCGTCCATATCGAGGGTCGAGGAAATCTCCTTACCCACATTGGTCAACTTCGAGACGTTGGCCTTAAGCTCCTCGAGTTCTTCAACCTTCTCTTCAAGCTCCTGAACTCGCTCTGAAGACGCGCCTCCGCCACCTTCGCCTCCGGAAGAGCATTTGTGGATAGCGGTTGCCGCGTGTTCTACGAGGTTTTCGAGCAGCTCTAGAACTTGATCGGTGATGGCGTCCACGCGCTCGCCGCAGTCGACATAGAGGAGCCCGAGTTTGAGTAGCTGTTCTTCTTCGTTGTTAGGGAAGTAGAGAACGGGCACACAGGCAACGGCGCGACCTTCAAATTCGTCGGCGACGATCTCTGAGCTGGCGAGGGCCTGTTGGATGATGTGCCGAGCGAGTGGAATCCCCCCTTGGAGTTCTCCACTTGTGACGTTTTCACCCGCCGCAAAACGAAGTCGCTTCTCTTCGGAAACGAGCATCACAAACGCCCGCTCACCTCCAGTGAAACGCACCGCCATTTGGGCGAGATTCTTGGCAATATCTGAGCTTTCCGAGACTTGGTGAAACTTCGCCAAGCCCTTCATAAACTCAGGATCAATTCCACCCATCGCCTGACTTGGGGAACTGAGTTCAGCAATCTGACTCAGTTGTTGGGCGATTTCTCGAATTCGTGTTCGGCTAGTCGCATCCACGATTCACAAACTCTTCTTCTAAGCTCATAGCCGCGATTGGAGCAGCTCGCTATCAATTTTAGCGTGAGCGACCATCGCTGACTGGGAACGCCATCAATAATACAATAAAGACCGGGAACGATCGAAGCCCTGTATCACCGCCCATATAGAGATTCGATCGAATTCCCTAAAAAATCATCAAGAATCCCGGCGCAATATGGTGACAACACTAGTGCGATCGTCGCCACCCATGTTCGCGGTGATGCCCACTTTTGGAGCATTCTTCACCTGATAATCACCGCAGCGACCAAGAATTTGATTCGCGACCTCGACGATTTGTTTAATCCCAGTCGCCCCGACAGGATGACCATAAGCAATCAAACCGCCCCCAGTGTTGACCGGAATCGACCCGTCGAGAGAGGTTTCGCCAGCTCTGACGAGCTCTGCGCCTTTGCCCTTCTCGGCAAATCCAAGCGCCTCAAGCATGAGGATCTCAGTCACAGCGAAGCAATCATGAACTTCGGCGACCTTCATATCCTTTGCGTTGAGCCCGGAGTCTTCGTAGGCGCGCTGGGCAGCGAGCGTCGTGACATCGAGAACGGTCAAATCCGCGGGGCCAGAGATAGGACCTGTCGCGTGACCGTATGCGACAAACTCGACGTAATCCGCAGGGTCCTTACCAAGACGCTTCAGCGCTGATTCAGAGCAAAGAATGATGGCCGCGCCGCCGTCAGAAACCTGAGAGCAATCGGAGACCTTCATATGGTCTTTGTACTCTTCATTCTGAAGAAATTTAGGGTTCTTGTCGCTCGCAGTAGCGGCGTGCTCCTCCGACATTTTGAAGGCGCGCATGTGAGCGCGAGGGTTGCGATTGGCGTTGGAGTAAGCCTTCACAACAACCTTGGAGATATCCTCGTCGGTGACGACACCCGCTTCTTTGAGGACCTTCGCACGACGGGCAAAGAGGCAAGGGAAGGTGAAGGGGTCCATGGAGCGCTGGTTGCGGTAGTCCGCAGCTCTCGCGAGGTAGTCCGCGCCGATCTTTGCGTTGACGGTTGTTTGAACTTCCGCGCCGACAGCGATGCAGACGTCATGTCCGGCTTGGATGGCGTCGACGGCAGAGATCACGGCCAGGCCGCCGGAGGCACAAGCGCCCTCGACCCTCATGAACGGCTTGCCAGCGAAGTCTTCGTGGGCTCCGGCTAGAACCGCACCCAGATGACCTTGATTTGAGAACAGCTCTCCGGCGAAGTTGCCGACGAAGCCCTTCTTGATTTCCTTTGCATCAATTCCCGCGTCTTCAATTGCGGCCTTTGTGGCCAGGGCAATGTAATCCTCTAAGGAAGGATTCTCTTTCTTGCCGAAGTCGGGGTGTTTCTTCCAAATGAAGTCGGGATGAAACTTGCCAATAAAATTCGTGATGGCCGACCCAAGCACGTAAACTTTTTCTCTCAAGGCCATAACTCGATCCTCACTTCGCTAAAAACTCAGGAAATCTTCTGGGAATAATGAAAGTCTGTTGATTCGGAACTCGCGGGACAAAAGACAGGTCTATGAATAAGTGTCTTGTTCTCGCCGACTCAAAGTTCCAAAGCGGCGACATTTTACGCATGTCTACCGATGTATCGAGAGCAATTTCCAGACTATGTGTAAACCATGAAGCATCAAACTGATATTATCGACCCTAGAAGTGAGTGATGGAGCTTCTCCACCATGGCCGACCGCGACTCGCCCTATTCAAAACACAAGCAAACAATCACGACCCCACAAAAGGTCGCGACGAATCAGTGCTATTTGACTTGGTCTCTCGCTTTATTCTTCTTCTTCATGCTCGTCGTGCAACTACTCCAAGGACGCAGCTTTGGTCAAGATTGGCTCGCCCTTTCTTGGGCCGAAACCCTTGGACACGGGAAGCTCTGGCAACTCTTCACCTATCCTTTCAGCGTTCGGCAACTTTCAAAGCTCCTTTCATAAAGTTCTATTCGCCTGGGAATGGCTGATCCCCGTCTTTATCCTCATGACCTTTGGATCCCAAATTGAACGCAAGATTGGCGGCCAGCGCTTCGCTTTTGGCCTCGCGATCATGACAATCTTCACCGCCGTCGTCGGTTTGCTTCTCATAAAGGTTGTTCCAGAGCTTGGCGAGACCGTTGCAGGACCGATCGCCCTCGGATTAGGGCTGCTCTCCTTTCACCTCTTCTTGTTCCCGAGAGCACGCTTTTTCGGCGCGGTGCCAAACCCCCTGGCCTTCGTCATTCTCTCCTCTCTCATGATCACTATCGTTGTGATTGAAGTCTTAGCCTATCGCTCAGCAGTGCCAATTGAACGCAGTCAGTTAGCGTTGCTCCCCGGCGTCATCTGCGGCGGATCAGTGCTCTACTTTGATGACTTCTTCAAAGAAACACGGCAGCGGCTTCGCGATAAGAAAGAGGTCGCTCTGGTTATTGAAGAGGTCGATAGTCGGGCCCAGGTCGAACAGCTCCTGACGAAGATATCCGTCACTGGAATGGGAAGCCTTACCGCCGCTGAGAAGAAGTTTCTACAAAACGCCAGCCGCTTTTACCGCTCCGATTCTTCTCGACAGCGGGAAGCCTGATAAAAGCTCTCAGTTATTCTCAGCGTCCTGCTTCGCTTGAAACTCGATAATCTTCTTCTCTAGCTTCTCCAGGTCCTCACTACGCTCCTGCACCTTCAAGAGGTCGGTGTAGTTCTCAATGATCGACTGCGCGACCTTGTGTCCTGGCCAGCCATGGGCCTCCCAAGAATCAATGCAGTGCTTGAAGAGCCCCTCCGCCTCGCCATATTTTTCCTGACCCATGTAGGCGGCCGCGAGTTGATGCAGGCTCGTCGGGACTTGGTGCTTCCCCTTGTGCGCAGACATTTCATCTTGAAGGGCATCGAGGAGCAGCAATTCAGCGGCGGCGTGATTTTCCTGGAGCATGTAGATCACGGCGATATTGGACTTGGTAGTCGCGATGATTGGATCGCCTCGGTCTTTGAAGCGCTCAAGAATAATGAGGGACTTCTGGTAGCTCTCTTCGGCCTTAGCGAAGAAGTTTTGCTTCTTATAGATCAAGCCAAGATTATTGAGACAGGTGGCCCGGTTCATCTCTAAGTGCTCTGTCTTCGACGCCACGTCTTTTAAGGCTTCCAGCGTGTTTTCCATGATCATCTGGGCATGTTCAACATCGCCCTTCGCAAGCGCGTTCGCGCCATAGTAAGTGAGCGTCGTTGACAAGCGAGGATCGGCAAAACCGAAGACCTCCGCTTCTTCTATCGCCGCCTGAAGTAGACCCTCAGCCTCTTCAAATTGACCTTGAGAATGAGCCTCTAAGCCCGATCGAAGATAGGCTTCCCACTGATTTGGAACATTCATCACTTCGCTGCCTCCGCTTTCTTTGCGGGGGCGACTTTAGCAAGAAATCGCTCGATGACATACAGGGAGAGTTGGCCGCTTGGTCCCGCGAGGTTTGCCTCGCAACCGTGAGTCGCCCAGGGCAAATCCAAATGAAAGTGGCTGACCCCCTTCTCTTCTAGGACCTTTACTAGACGTCGACTTTGCTTCGGAGAAACAAGCTCATCCCGCCCGCCGTGAATCAAGACTGTGGGAGGAGAGTCTTTCTTGACGTAGTGAATGGGTGAGGCTTCGCGGAAGAGATCGGTCTTCTCTTCAAAGGTACCACCAAGGAAACCGCCGAGGATTTCGGGGGTGTTAAGAACCAGTGGGTTCGTCGGATGATTCCAGCTCCACTCCAAATCCGTCGGAGGATAGAAAGCAATGATTCCCTTAATGTGCTTGGGCTCTCGATAACCTGCTAAGAGCGCGAGATGTCCTCCTGCGCTGCGACCCATGAGCACTATCTTATCGTCGTCAATCTTGAACTTATCGTCGTTATCCCGGAAGTATTCGACCGCCGCTAAAACGTCTTCGTAGGCGGCAGGATAGACATTGTCGGGAGCCAAGCGATAAGTGATAGCAGCCACGGTGTACCCTCGTGCGGCTAGGTACTTATTAATAGGTGGCAGCTGAGTCTGGTCGTCCCTGCGCCAAGAGCCTCCGTGAATCTGAATAATGAGGGGCTGGTCTTCTTCAACCGGAGCCATCTGATAGAGATCAAAAATCAACTCGCTGCCGTCTGCACCTTTGTATTTATGCTGCACCGGGGTGATCTCAGGACTAGAGATTGAGAGAAGAGAAGCAACGCTGAGGCTCGCTTCTCGCGCTGACGCGCGAGGCCTAACGGCCGGCTCTTGAACACCGAAAGTGGCTTCGACCCGATCCTTCACATCCTGCGCATATATGACGCCACGAACCAAGGGACTAAGCAGCAATATCACATTGATCAGAGTGAGAAGAACTGTTGTTTTCCCAAGCATTCCGCGCATTCCGCCGAGCAATGGAAGCAGCGCGAACAAGGCGAGGACGTGACCAAACTCTGTCGACGCGACTGCGGGCTTCCACAAAAATCCAATGGGCGCTTTGAATATCGCGAGAACAGCAAAAACGGTCAATAGGAGCGTGAATATCAATGCAAGCACGGACCCGCCTCTCTCTTCTCCACTTGGTTGATGCGAATCGGCCTTGGAGTCACTCATCGTTTGGTCCACCATGTCAGAGCACCGCCGGCACTCGAAAGCAATCACTGCTTCTCGCGCTTGGCTTCGCTTTTAGAATCGAATTGATGTGCTCATTGTAACCGAGGGGATTCACTCATTTGTCGCTTCGTATTTCCGGTTGGAGAAAGTTCTATTGAGAGCCCGAGAGACTGATCGAGCAATTCCCACAAAGGTCACAAGCGCTTGAGTCAAGAAGAGTTTCACAATCCGAGGACCCGTCCACTTTTCGCCAGTTTGTGACCATTCATCAAAGACACCAGCCTGGCGATCTAAAAGCTTCGATTGTAAAAAAGAAATTGGATCGAGATGCAATTCTCAGTCTGGAAATCACGGTCCTGCCCATTCGAGATCCGATTCTCGATGACCGTGGCGCTGTTCATTGATTAGTGACAGCGTCCAACTCGAAAAGAAGCTCCGTCACCGTCGTAAAGCGCTTGGTCGGATCTTTATGCATACACCGCATAACAATAGCCTCAATGCCCTCCGGAATATCAGGGAGGGGTGATTTAAGCGGCAGAGGCTCATGTTCCATGATCACAATCGTGAAGTGCCCTTTGGAGAAGTCGAGAGGGCGGCGCCCGGTCAATAAATAGTAGAAGGTCGCACCCAGGGAATAGATGTCAGCCTGAGGTCCTGCTGGCATCTTATTCAAAATTTGCTCGGGGGCCATATAGGCTGGAGGCTTATGCTCGGCGCCGCTGCGGGTTAGGTAGCTGAGACCAGTGTCTTCGAAGCTCTTAAGTAAGCCAAAGTCGTTAATTTTAGCGACCTGCTTGCCATTCGCTCCTTGTGACAGAAGGATGTTCCCAGGTTTGATATCACGGTGAACAAGACCTTGTCGATGGGCCGCTTCAATGGCCCGAGAGACTTGCACAAAGATGCTCAATGTGTCCGGCCAGGAGTAGGGATGTTCTCGGTGTTCAATCGCCGTCTTGGCATCGACGCCGTTCATGTATTCAAGCAAGAAATAGAAGAACCCGGCCGCGAAACCGCCATCGAATAAGCGGATGCTATTTGGATGATTAAACGCCGCCCCCCTCTTCGCCTCAGCGAGAAAAATCGCCATTTTGCGAGGTTCTATCGCTAGAGACGGACGCATGGTCTTCACCGCCACTAACTCTGAGCGATGACTTTGTCTTGCCAAGTAAACCTTCCCAAGGTCTCCTTCACCCAACTCAGAAAGCAATTCTAAGCCTGGAAATGGCTGGCTTTGGAAGTCGGTCTTGCCAAGACAATTCGCGCAGATGGGGCGATTGATCTCCATAGTCTGGTCTTTGCTGCCATGGAAGAATACCCGCCCGCACTCCATGCACTCCAGCTCAACAGCATCCTGGTCGGGCTTAGGCGCGACATAATGAGCTTGGAGAACGGTATACCCCAGGCGGAGCTGAGATTTATCTTTAATGAGCCCTGACCCCTGAAGCCGCTGATTATCGAGCACCACGCCATTTTTGCTCAGGTCACGAAGCAAGCATTCTGGGGGATTGAATTCGATGAGGCAGTGATTTCTCGAGACAGTCTTATCTTCGTTGAGGACAACCTGATCGCGATCTCCAGGGTGACGTCCGCGACCAATGAAGATCAGAGTCCGTCCATAAAAGGTCCACTCTTCGCCCTTATGAGGACCCTCAATCGCTTCGACTTTCAGGCATTCTTGCGGGCTCTCCGCATGGCTCACGCTGCGATTTTTAACGAGGTCGTTCGCGAGTTGAATCTCTTCAGTCATACGCCTGCCTATGCTCGACCCCGAGGCATTGGCCGGCCGAGCAAAGGACGCTGCGATATTGCGAAACGGAATAGAGTTCAGAAAGAACTGACCGACATTTGAAATGAGCAAGCGCCCCTGCTCTTCACGCTGGGGACCCGCGAGAGTTTTTAACTGGAGTAATGATTGGGTGAGCTGTTGTCTATAAACATCGGAGAGTTGTTGGAAGGTGCTTGTCGCCGCTTGATCGAGGGTGCTGTCAAGAGTTGGAA